>NZ_WIWK01000004.1:0-121240 GCF_009600165.1 Pseudomonas sp. FSL R10-0399 | reverse complement strand
CCATTCGGCCTCCGGCCCGGCGCTGGTGGGCGGCGGCTCCAAACCGCAGCCGGGCGAAATCACCCTGGCGCACCACGGGGTGTTGTTTCTGGATGAACTGCCCGAGTTCGACCGTAAAGTCCTCGAAGTGCTCAGAGAGCCCATGGAATCTGGGTTTATAGTGATCGCCCGTGCGCGTGACCGCATGCGTTTTCCGGCGCGTTTTCAGCTGGTCGCTGCCATGAACCCCTGCCCGTGCGGCTACTTGGGGGAACCGACAGGGCGTTGCCGCTGCACCCCGGAACAGGTTCAGCGCTACCGCAACAAACTTTCCGGGCCGCTGCTCGACCGGATTGACCTGCACCTGACCGTGGCCCGTGAAACCACCGCGCTCAACCCCCCGCTCGCCTCGGCAGACACCACCGCCAACGCCGCCGCACTCGTCGCGGCGGCGCGCGAGCGCCAGTTGCAACGCCAGGGCTGTACCAATGCGTTTCTCGACCTGCCCGGCGTGCGAACCCAGTGCACCCTGACTGACGTGGACAACACCTGGCTAGAAACCGCGTGCGAACGCATGACCTTGTCACTCAGGGCCGCGCACCGTTTATTGAAAGTGGCGCGCACATTGGCGGACCTGGAGCAGGTTGAATCCATTGAACGCAAGCACCTGGCGGAGGCGTTGCAGTACCGGCCAGCCAGCGGCTGAGCGTTACGGTTTCACTGCCGTTGCTCCACTGCCGGTAGCTCCATCACCGCCACTTCATGCAGTAAAAAGTCACTCAGGCGGCGCAAGCGCTCGCCGCCGGGCCGGGTTTTGGGCCAGACCAAATAGTAGTTTTCACCGCTGGCCACGGCCGTGGGGAATGGCAGGCTTAAGCGGTTTTGAGCAACGTCCTCGGCCACCATCAGCAAGTCGCCCATGGAGATGCCGTAGCCGCGTGCGGCGGCGATCATGCCCAGTTCCAGGGTGTCGAACACTTGCCCGCCCTTGAGCGAGACCTGGCCGCTGAGGCCCATGCAATCGAGCCAGCGCCGCCAGTCCCGACGGTCTGGCGTGGGGTGCAGCAGTTCGGTGCCCGCAAGCCGCTTTGCGTCCCAGGGCTGTTCGTCCAGCAGGTTGGGGGCGCCCACCGGGATCAGCATCTCGGCAAACAACAACGTGGCCTCCCAGTCTGGCGGGAAGTGGCCGTTGCCCAGCAACACCGCGCAGTCGAAAGGCTCCTGATTGAAGTCCACATGGTCGATGTCCATCCAGGCGCTGGTTAGTTGCACTTCGTTGCCCGCCTGCAAGTGGCGAAAGCGGCTCAGGCGCGCCAGCAGCCAGCGCATGGTCAGGGTCGAGGGCGCCTTCATGCGCAAGATGTCATCTTCGGCGCGCAAGGTAATACACGCGCGTTCCAGCGCCCCGAAACCCTCCCGCACCCCCGGCAGCAACAGGCGGGCAGCTTCGGTGAGTTGCAGGGTGCGACCGTTACGCTGAAACAGTCGGCAGGCAAAATGCGCCTCGAGGGTTTTGATATGCCGGCTGACGGCGCTTTGGGTGATCGACAGCTCTTCGCCCGCACGGGTAAATGAACTGTGCCGGGCTGCTGCCTCAAAAGCACGCAAGGCATAAAGCGGAGGAAGGCTACGAGACATGAGGATTATTCCTATTGCGCGACATATCCAGACTGTAAATACGCTAAGTAGCATGAGTATTAATCATGCCACTTATCTTTTTTATCCTTTTGCTTAAAACACTCAACACGCCGAGAATCAAGCCTTTCAACGCACTCAAAGAAATCTGACCGATGACCAAACAGCATCCAGTACGTATCGAACTCTGGGCCATTTTGCGGCTGGCCGGGCCGCTGATTGCCTCGCAGTTGGCGCACATGCTGATGGTGCTGACCGACACCCTGATGATGGCGCGCCTGAGCCCGGAAGCCTTGGCCGGTGGCAGCCTGGGGGCAGCGACCTATTCGTTCGTGTCGATTTTCTGCATTGGCGTAATTGCTGCCGTTGGTACGCTGGTGTCGATTCGCCAGGGTGCGGGTGACATCGAAGGCGCGACCCGCCTCACGCAAGCCGGCTTGTGGCTGGCCTGGGCGCTGGCGCTGGTCGGTGCGCTGATGTTGTGGAACATCAAGCCGCTGTTGCTGCTGTTCGGTCAGACCCCGACCAACGTTGAGGCCGCCGGGCAATTTTTGCTCCTGCTGCCGCTGGCCTTGCCCGGCTACATGACCTTCATGGCCTTGCGCGGCTTTACCAGCGCCATGGGGCGGGCGACGCCGGTGATGGTCATCAGCCTGATCGGCACCGTGGCCAACTTCTTGCTCAATTACGCGCTGATCACCGGGATGTTCGGCCTGCCCAAGCTGGGCCTGATGGGCATTGGTCTGGTCACCGCAATTGTCGCCACCTGCATGGCGCTGGGCCTGGCCTGGCATATCAGTCGTCACCCGGCCTACGACGCGTATCCGATTCGTCAAGGCTTGTCGCGGATCAATCTGACTTATCTGCGCGAATTGTGGCGTCTCGGCCTGCCGATTGGCGGCACTTACGCGGTTGAGGTCGGGCTGTTTGCCTTCGCGGCGCTGTGCATGGGCACCATGGGCAGTACGCAATTGGCGGCTCACCAGATCGCTTTGCAGATCGTCTCGGTGGCGTTCATGGTGCCGGCCGGGATGTCCTACGCGATCACCATGCGCATCGGCCAGCACTATGGCGCCGCGGATCTGCTGCGTGCACGTCTGGCGGGCCGGGTTGGCATTGGCTTTGGTGCGGCGGTGATGCTGGGGTTTTCGGTGGTGTTCTGGTTCTGGCCGAACGAGTTGATCGGTCTGTTTCTGGACCACAGCGACCCGGCCTTCCGGCCCGTCTTTGAACTGGCGGTCAGCCTGCTGGCAGTGGCGGCCTGGTTTGAATTGTTTGATGGCACGCAAACCATCGCCATGGGCGCGATCCGTGGGCTCAAGGATGCCAAGACCACCTTCTTGGTCGGCCTGTTCTGCTACTGGGTGATCGGCGCCCCGACCGCCTGGCTGATGGCCTTTACCTTCGGCTGGGGCCCGACAGGCGTGTGGTGGGGCTTGGCTATGGGCCTGGCGTTTGCCTCGGTGGGCCTGACATTGGCCTTCGAATGGAAGATGCGGCGCATGCTCAAGCGCAGCGCGGCCTGAGGGTAGGAGCGAGCTTGCCTCGCGATCTTTTGATCGCTTAAAAGATCGCGAGACAAGCTCGCTCCTACAGGGCTGCCTTCGACGCCGAGGCGGTGTGGGCCGCCGCCAAAAACGGGATCAGTTCAGGCATCGGCAGCGGTTTGCTGATCAGAAAGCCTTGTACTTGATCGCAGCCAAATTCGCGCAAAAGTGCCAGTTGTGCGCGGGTTTCTACGCCTTCGGCGACCACTTGCAGGTTGAGGTTCTGCGCCAGGTTGAGCATGGCGTGGACCAGTTTGCGGTTTTCTTCGCGGTCTTCCATGCCGCCGACAAAGCTTTTGTCGATCTTCAGCAGGGCAATCGGCAGGCTGTTGAGGTGCACAAACGATGAGAAGCCGGTGCCGAAGTCATCCAGTGAAAAGCGCACGCCCAGCCGCCCTAAGGCGTCCATGGTCTGCTTGACCATGTCACTGCGGCGCATGACGGCGGTTTCGGTCAGTTCGAATTCCAGCCAGCGGGCATCGATTCCGTGCTCGGCGATCAAGCGGCTGAGGGTGATCAGCAGTTTGCTGTCCTGGAATTGGCGAAACGACAAGTTGATGGCCATGTGCAAGGCCGTCCAGCCGTTTTCACGCAGCACTTGCATGTCACGCAGCGCGCGCGAAATAACCCAGTAGCCCAGCGGCACGATCAGCCCGCTCTGTTCGGCCAGCGGCACGAATTCGCTGGGCGCCAGCAGGCCGCGATCGCCATGGCGCCAGCGCACCAAGGCTTCGAGCCCGACTATGTGGCCGGTGTCCAGGTCCAGGCGCGGCTGGTAGTGCAATTCCAGTTCGTCACGGCGCAAGGCGCGGCGCAACTCGCTTTCGAGGTCGGCGAGGCTGCGGGCGTTGCGGTTAATGCGTTCATCGAACACGTGATACGTGCAGCCCTGGGTGCTTTTGGCCTGCTGCATGGCAATGTGTGCGTGCCACATCAACGGGTCGGCACCGGCGTTGGCGCGGGCATGGGCGATGCCCAGGCTGCAGCCGATCAACAGGCTTTCGCCGTCGATCCAGTACGACTCGGCCATCACTTCGGTAATGCGTTCAGCCATCCAGGCCGCGCGCTCAGGGGCGCGGCGGGTGTCGATCAGCAAGGCGAATTCGTCGCTGCCCAAGCGGGCCAGTTGATCGCACGCTTCGAGCCGGCTTTTAAGGCGCGCCACCACTTGCAGGATCAGGCGGTCGCCGGCCTGATGCCCCAAGGCATCGTTGGCATGGCGAAAGTTATCGAGGTCCAGATGCCCCAGCGCGAGGCCGTGGCCATCATTTTCAGCCAGCCGCACGGCGAGCAGGGTTTGAAAGCCCTGTCGGTTGGCGATGCCGGTCAAGGGGTCTTCTTTGGCCAGGCGGTGCAGCGTCTGTTCGAGCACGCCGCGCTCATGCACATGGCGCAGGCTGCGGCGCAGCACATCGGTGGTCAGGGTGGGGCGGACCCACCAGTCGCTGACACCCTGCGGCGGGGTGTCGGGCTCAGCTTCCAGCAACAAAACTGTGGATAAACGACATCGACCTGCCGCGGGTTGCAGGGCTGGGGTGGTGAGCAACAACGCGTTGTGTGTGTTTTCGAACAGAAAGCTGACCGACTCCCAGTTCGGGGCACACATCAACAGGGCCGCGTTTCCCATGGGCGCCAGACACTCGCGCAATAACGCTGCCCAAGTCGGCTCTTTGGCCAGTAGCAGCAAACGCAAGGGTTCGACAGGCGTAGACAAGCTAGCTCCCTAGACTCTGCATAAATTCAGGCGATGGGCATTATGACGTGCCAATACGTAATGGCAAATGACACCCGTTATCAAATACACCCAGCAAACGCTTATCGAACGACTGACTTAAACGGTCAGGTATCCTGCGGCAAAGTAGCAAAAGCGGCAAATTTAGATAGAGGGCTACGTCACACTGTCGCAGAGTGGCAGCAATATCTGCTCAGCCTGTTAAAATGCCCGCCCTTTTTGCAAGCGATCTTTAATTTCGTCATGTCCCGACTCAATCCCCGGCAGCAAGAAGCCGTGAGCTACGTCGGCGGCCCTCTTTTGGTGCTCGCCGGTGCAGGCTCCGGCAAAACCAGCGTGATTACCCGAAAAATCGCGCACCTTATTCAGAACTGCGGCATCCGTGCCCAGTACATCGTCGCCATGACCTTTACCAACAAGGCAGCGCGCGAGATGAAGGAGCGCGTGGGCACGCTGCTCAAAAAAGGTGAGGGCCGAGGCCTGACGGTCAGCACGTTCCATAACCTGGGGCTGAACATCATCCGCAAGGAGCACGCGCGGTTGGGGTACAAGCCGGGCTTTTCGATCTTTGACGAGGCCGACGTCAAGGCGCTGATGACCGACATCATGCAAAAGGAATACTCGGGTGATGACGGGGTCGACGAAATCAAGAACATGATCGGCTCGTGGAAAAACGACCTGATCCTGCCGCCTCAGGCCCTGGAAAATGCGCGCAACCCCAAGGAACAGACGGCGGCCATCGTCTACACCCACTACCAGCGCACGCTCAAAGCCTACAACGCGGTGGACTTTGACGACCTGATCCTGCTGCCGGTAAAGCTCTTTGAAGAGCACGCCGACATCCTCGAAAAGTGGCAGAACAAGGTGCGCTACCTGCTGGTAGACGAATACCAGGACACCAACGCCAGCCAGTATTTGCTGGTCAAGTACCTGATCGGCAGCCGCAACCAGTTCACCGTGGTAGGCGATGATGACCAGTCGATCTACGCCTGGCGCGGCGCCCGCCCGGAAAACCTGATGCTGCTCAAGGACGATTACCCGTCCTTGAAAGTGGTGATGCTGGAGCAAAACTATCGCTCCACCAGCCGCATTCTGCGCTGCGCCAACGTGCTGATTTCGAACAACCCGCACGCCTTCGAGAAACAGCTGTGGAGTGAGATGGGCCACGGCGATGAAATTCGCGTGATTCGTTGCCGCAACGAAGACGCCGAAGCCGAGCGCGTGGCAGTCGAGATTTTGACCCTGCACTTGCGCACAGACCGGCCTTACAGCGATTTTGCGATTCTGTATCGCGGCAACTATCAGGCAAAACTGATTGAGCTGAAGTTGCAGCACCACCAGATCCCTTACCGCCTGTCGGGCGGTAACAGCTTCTTCGGGCGTCAGGAAGTGAAAGACCTGATGGCCTACTTCCGGCTGATTGTGAACCCGGACGACGACAACGCCTTCTTGCGGGTGATCAACGTCCCACGGCGTGAGATTGGCTCGACCACGCTGGAAAAACTCGGTAACTACGCCACCGAGCGCAAAATCTCGATGTACGCGGCCACCGATGAAATCGGTCTGGGCGAGCATCTGGACAGCCGGTTCACCGATCGTCTGGCCCGTTTCAAACGGTTCATGGACCGCGTGCGTGAGCAATGCGCGGGCGAAGACCCGATTGCCGCGCTGCGCAGCATGATCATGGACATCGACTACGAGAACTGGCTGCGCACCAACAGCTCCAGCGAAAAGGCCGCCGACTACCGCATGTCCAACGTCTGGTTTTTGGTCGAGGCGTTGAAAAACACCCTTGAGAAAGACGAAGACGGCGCCATGACCGTCGAAGAAGCCATCGGCAAGCTGGTGTTGCGCGACATGCTCGAGCGCCAGCAAGAAGAGGAAGACGGCGCCGAAGGCGTGCAGATGATGACGCTGCACGCTTCCAAAGGCCTGGAATTCCCCTACGTGTTCATCATGGGCATGGAAGAAGAGATCCTGCCGCACCGTTCCAGCATCGAAGCCGACACCATCGAGGAAGAACGCCGACTGGCCTACGTGGGCATTACCCGCGCCCGTCAGACGCTGGCGTTTACCTTTGCAGCCAAGCGCAAGCAGTACGGCGAAATCATTGATTGCGCGCCGAGCCGCTTCCTCGATGAGTTGCCGCCGGACGATCTGGCCTGGGAAGGCAATGACGACACCCCCACCGAAGTGAAAGCGGTTCGCGGAAATACGGCATTGGCCGATATACGCGCGATGTTAAAACGCTAAAATCGACTACTTTTTACTCTACCTTCAGCGCATAGGCGCTATTTGAGGACGTTACGTTGGAAGCACTGCACAAGAAAATTCGCGAAGAAGGCATCGTGCTTTCCGATCAGGTTTTGAAGGTTGATGCCTTTTTGAACCACCAGATCGATCCACAGCTGATGAGAGAAATCGGCGATGAGTTCGCGCGTTTGTTCGCTGATGCGGGCATCACCAAGATCGTGACCATCGAAGCCTCGGGCATTGCCCCGGCGGTGATGACCGGCCTGAACCTGGGCGTTCCGGTGATCTTTGCACGCAAGCACCAGTCCCTGACCCTGACTGAAAACCTGCTGACCGCGACGGTGTACTCGTTCACCAAGCAAACGGAAAGCACCGTGGCCATCTCGCCGCGTCACCTGAAAAGCACCGACCGCGTGCTGGTCATCGATGACTTCCTGGCGAACGGCAAAGCGTCCCAGGCGCTGATTTCGATCATCAAGCAAGCCGGCGCCACCGTGGCTGGCCTGGGCATCGTGATCGAGAAGTCGTTCCAGGGCGGCCGTGCCGAACTGGACTCGCAGGGCTACCGCGTTGAGTCCCTGGCACGGGTTAAATCCCTGGCCGACGGCCAAGTGACGTTTATCGAGTAAAGGCACTGTGGGAGCGGGCTTGCTCGCGATGCTACACACGCGGTGCATCTGATTCATCGCGGCGATGCGATCGCGAGCAAGCCCGCTCCCACGGTTATCTAGCCGTCGCCTGCAACCCCGCCAGCAGCACGCGCTGATACACCTCTTCACGCAGCCCGTCCGGGTCTGTGAGTTGCATGCGCGCCAGATGCTCGGGGAACGCCTGCGGCGACGGCGCTTCAAGAGCGGCCTTGCCAAGCCGGTAGAGTTGCGTGAGCTTGAATTTGCTCTTGAGCCAGTTCAAGGCGCGCAGTAAGTCTTGCTCCTGGGCGCTGAAATCGCTGCCCAGCGGGTACTCCGGGAATAAGTGCGGATGGCGGGCAGCAATCGCCTGTAAGCGTTCCGGGCTGTTGTCGGCAAAGCGCGGCTGCAGTTGAAAGTCTTTGGGCAGTTTGCCCACTTGCTGTGCCTGGGCGATCAGTTCGGTCTGGAAACGTGAGTCGGTGATGTTGAGCAGCGCCTCGATCACGTGCCGGTCGGTTTTGCCGCGCAAGTCAGCAATGCCGTACTCGGTGACCACGATGTCGCGCAAATGGCGCGGGATCGTACAGTGGCCGTATTCCCAGACGATGTTGGAACTGACATCGCCGCCCGACTCGCGCCAACTGCGCAGGATGATCACCGAGCGCGCATCGTGCAGCGCATGGGCCTGCGCGACAAAGTTGTATTGCCCCCCTACTCCGCTGAGCACACGCCCGTCTTGCAACTGATCCGCCACCCCGGCGCCCAGCAAGGTCGCAGTGAACGCGCTGTTCACAAAGCGCGCATCGCGGCGTTGCAGGCGCTTCAGCGTTTCTTGGCCATACAGTTCGTTAATGAAGCTGATGGCGGTCATGTTGAATTCTGCGCGCTTGCTGTGGGGCAGTTCGTTCAAGCGCTGGTAAAACTCCTGCGGTCCCAGCAGAAAACCGCCGTGCACGCTGATGCCATCGGTGTGCAGGCTTTCGTCTAGGGTGCCGGCGTTGGCTTGGGTCTGACGTTCGATATCGGAGTACACCTTGCGCCGCACAATACCGGCGTCGACCAGCACCATCAGCCCGTGCACAAACATTTCGCTGCAGCCATACAGGCCCTGGGCAAAGGGCTCGACCCCGCCTTCGCGCTCAATCAGGCTGCGCCACGGGCTGATGTCCAGGTCGTCGAGCAAGGCGCGATAACCTTCGTTGTCCGCCTGGCGTGCGAGCAGCGAGGCGGTCAGCGCATCGCCCATGGCGCCGATGCCGATTTGCAGGGTGCCGCCGTCACGGATCAAGGTGCTGGCATGGTGGCCAATAAAGTGGTCTTGCAGGTTGACCGGCATGCTGGGCGTGGAAAACAGCGTGGTGCGCTCTTCGTCGTCGATCAGCAGGTCGAAAGCGTCTGCATCGAGTTCTGAGTCGCCGGGCATGTAGGGCAAGTCGCTGTGCACCTGGCCGAGCAGCAGGATGGTTTCGCCCGCCTCACGGCGCTTGGCGATCATCGGCAACAGGTCGAGGGTGATGTCCGGATTGCAGCTCAGGCTCAGGCGATCCGGGGCCTGCGGGTTTCGGGCCACTAGTTGCGCCACCAGGTTCAAGCCGTTGGCGTTGATGTCGCGGGCGGCGTGGCTGTAGTTGCTGCTGACGTAATCCTGTTGCGCCGGCGGGCTGTTGAGCAGGCTGCCCGGCTGCATGAAAAACTGCTCGACGTTGATGTTGGGCGGCAGGCTGTCGCGGTGCAGGTCGGCGAGGTAATCCAGCTCGATATAGTCGCCAAACACGCGCTCTACAAACGGTTGCAGAAAGCGCTTTTGCAAGCCGTCGCCCAGCGCCGGGCGGCCCAGGCTCAAGGCGGTGTAGATGGTTAGTTGGCGTTCGGGCAGTTGCTTGATTCGCTGATACAGCGCGTTCACAAAGCGATTGGCTTTGCCCAGGCCCAAGGGCAAGCCCAAGTGGATGTGGGTGGGCAGCCGAGACAGTGCTTCATCGACTGCGCGCTCGGTCGAACAGGATTGCACCATCGGATCCTCCAGGAACTTGCGTGTCTAGCGAATAGACCGAGAGTGACCGGAGTTGGTTGCAAAGAGCAAGGCGCAAACACTTTCAACGTGTAGGAGCGAGCTTGCCTCGCGATCTTTTAAACCATCAAAACATCGCGAGGTAAGAGACGGCGGGGAGTTATAAGCCAGACATTTTCTGGATCGCGGCTTTAAGCTCGGCGTCGCTGCATTCGCCGCACGTGCCTTTTGGCGGCATGGCGTTGAGCCCGGTAATCGCCTTGGCCAAGAGGCCATCCAGGCCGCCTTCTTTGTCGGCGCGGGCTTTCCAGGCAGCGGTGTCGCCGATTTTCGGCGCTTCCAGCAAGCCAATGCTGTGGCAGGCGGTGCAGTGTTTGGCAATCACGTCATCGGGGCTCATGCCGCCCCCGCTCGCAGCTGCGGTCGCGCCACCTCCACCTGCGGCACATTCCTGGCCCTGAATGCAGACTTTACCCACAGGCTCCAGGCGTTTTGCGATCTCATCAGCCGACGTAGTGGCCTGGGCGTTGGCAGCCCAAAGGGCCAGTACTGTTGCTGGTACGGCCAGCATTTTCATAATTAGGTTCACGCGTACACCCTCAATGGTGGCTATTCACGCCCACAACCACGGTTTTGCAGGCGGCGAAAGTATACCGATTAGCCAGACGCACTGAAACAACCCTAATTTTAGAAGGGGAATAGGCGTGACCGATGAACGTCGCGGGCGCCGCCAGAGCTGTGCAGGGCGCCGCTTTGCTTAGAAGTTCGCGGGGGTGGCTGCGCTGATTAGTCGCGCCGCTACGTCGAACGGGTTGCGGAAACGGTGCGGTTTCGAGCTCTCGAAGTAGTAGCTGTCACCGGCCTCCAGCACGAACGTCTCCAGACCGACGGTCAGCTCCAGGCGGCCCTCGACGAGGATCCCGGTTTCTTCGCCTTCGTGGGTCAGCATTTCATCCCCGGTGTCAGCGCCCGGTGGATAAATTTCGTTGAGGAAGGCAATGGCCCGGCTCGGATGCGCCCGGCCGACCAGTTTCATGGTCACCGCACCATCTGAGATGTCGATCAGCTCATTGGCTTTGTAGACAATCTGGGTCGGTTTTTCCTGAAGAATCTCTTCGGAAAAAAACTCCACCATAGACATGGGAATGCCACTCAGCACTTTTCTCAGGGAGCTTATGGACGGGCTCACGCTGTTCTTTTCGATCATCGAAATGGTGCTGTTGGTCACGCCGGCGCGCTTGGCAAGCTCGCGCTGTGACAAACCTTTGATTTTGCGGATGGATTGCAGTCGTTCACCGACGTCCAATGCAGGAGCCTCCAGGGATCAGATTCAGGTCAAGATGGCGCCATCATGGCGATAGTGTTCAGTATTTACAACACTTTGACTTGAAACCTGAGAGCCCGGTCGGCCCTGCATTTTGCATACAACCCATCAGCTCCCGGAATAGAGCCGTGGCACTCGTTTCAGGTTGCAAAAAATTTGGTAGGGAATGGTTTCAGCTTTTTCCGCGAGTTCGCTGGCAAGAATGTTTTTGCCCCACAACTCAACGGTCGAACCCAGACCGGCGTCGGGCACATCCGTGAGGTCGATGCACAGCATGTCCATCGACACCCGGCCGAGCAATTGGCTGCGCTGGCCGGCCACCAGTACCGGCGTGCCGGTGGGTGCATGACGCGGGTAGCCGTCGGCATAACCCATGGCGACGACGCCGATGCGCATCGGTTTCGGGGTGATGAATTTTGCGCCATAGCCCACCGGTTCACCGGCGGGAAGTTCGCGTACGCAAATGACTTTGGACTCCACGGTCATCACTGGTTGCAAGCGTGCGGCCAGTGGATGGTCTTGTTCAAAGGGGGTAGCACCGTAGAGCATCAGGCCGGGGCGCACCCAGTCGCTCGGCACGCTTGGCCAGCCCAGAATGGCAGGGGAATTGCGCAAGCTGACTTCAGCAGACAAGTCGTCACGGGCCGCCAGGAACACCGCCACCTGCTCGACGCTGCGCAGGCTGTCGAGTTCATCGGCGCGGGCGAAGTGGCTCATCAGCACGATTTTCGCGACTTTGCCGCTGGCTTGCAGGCGTTGGTAAGCGCTTTGGTACTCGCTTGGGTGCAAGCCGACGCGGTGCATGCCGGTGTCGAGCTTGAGCCATACCTGAATGGGCTTGGCCAGTGTGGCCTGCTCGATAGCATCGAGTTGCCACAGCGAATGCACGACGCACCACAAGTCATGTTCGACGATCAGCGGCAGTTCATCGGCTTCAAAAAAACCTTCGAGCAGCAGAATCGGCGCGCGAATACCGGCGGCGTGCAGTTCCAGTGCTTCTTCGATACAGGCCACCGCGAAACCATCGGCCTCGGCTTCCAGGGCTTGGGCGCAACGCACGGCGCCGTGGCCGTAGGCATCGGCCTTGATCACCGCGAGGGCTTTGGCCCCCGTCACTTCACGGGCCAGTTGGTAGTTGTGTCGCAGGGCTTGAAGGTCGATCAGGGCACGGGCTGGGCGCATGGCGGCAGGCTTCTAACGGCAGTTGAATAAAAAAACGGTGCGTACCGCGGCGTTAACCGCGTACCGCACCGCAAGAGGGACTTTGCTTGGCAACGGTGACGTTAAGGCAGTGCAGCCACCACCGATAACTCCACCAGAATCTCGGGTTCGCACAGTTTGGCTTCTACGGTGGCGCGGGCCGGTTGCACGCCTTTTGGCAGCCACTTGTCCCACACACTGTTCATGCCCGCGAAGTCGGCATCAATGTCTTTGAGGTAGATGGTCACCGACAGAATGTGGCTTTTGTCGGTGCCTGCCAGATCCAGCAAACGCTCGATGTTTGCCAGGGTTTCGCGGGTCTGCTGCTCAACCCCTGCGTTCATGTCGTCGCCGACTTGTCCGGACAGGTAAACGGTGCCGTTATGAGCCACGATCTGGCTCATGCGGTCATTGGTGAGCTGGCGCTGGATTGCCATGTTTTGCAGTCTCCTGGTGGTTGCCGTAACGAGAAATATCGAGGCCTTCGGCGCTGATTTGTGGGGTCTTTTTGGCCATCACGTCAGCGAGGAAGCGACCAGAGCCGCACGCCATGGTCCAGCCGAGTGTGCCATGACCGGTGTTCAGGAACAGGTTTTTGAACGGGGTCGCGCCCACAATCGGTGTGCCGTCCGGGGTGGCTGGACGCAGGCCGGTCCAGAAACTGGCCTTGCTCAAATCACCGCCCTGAGGGTAAAGATCGTTGACGCACAGTTCCAGGGTTTCGCGCCGTTGTGGCTTCAGCGACAGGTCAAACCCGGCGATTTCCGCCATGCCGCCGACGCGAATGCGGTTGTCGAAACGGGTGATCGCGATCTTGAAGGTCTCGTCCAGAATGGTCGAGGTCGGGGCCATGGCCGGGTTGGTGATCGGGATGGTCAGCGAGTAACCCTTGAGCGGGTAAACCGGCGCCTTGATGCCCAGCGGCTTGAGCATTTGTGGCGAGTAGCTGCCCAAGGCCAACACGTAGCGGTCAGCGGTTTCGAGCTTGCCGTCGATCATCACGCCATTGATGCGATCGCCTGCGTAGTCCAGGCGCTGAATGTCCTGGCCGAAGCGGAATTCGACACCCAGTTGAATGGCCATTTCAGCCAGGCGGGTGGTAAACATCTGGCAGTCGCCGGTTTGGTCATTCGGCAGGCGCAAGGCGCCGGACAGAATGTTGGTGACGCTGGCCAGCGCCGGTTCAACACGGGCGATGCCTTCACGGTCGAGCAGCTCAAACGGCACGCCCGACTCTTTGAGTACGGCGATGTCTTTGGCCGCGCCGTCCAGTTGCGCCTGGGTGCGGAACAGTTGCGTGGTACCGAGGTTGCGGGCCTCGTAGGCAATGCCGGTTTCTGCGCGCAGTTCATCGAGGCAGTCACGGCTGTACTCGGACAGACGCACCATGCGCTCTTTGTTCACGGCGTAACGGCTGGCGGTGCAGTTGCGCAGCATCTGCGCCATCCACAGGTATTGGTCGATGTCGCCAGTGGCCTTGATCGCCAACGGTGCGTGGCGCTCCATCAGCCACTTGATGGCTTTGAGCGGCACGCCCGGCGCGGCCCACGGTGAGGCATAGCCAGGCGAAACCTGGCCGGCGTTGGCAAAGCTGGTTTCCATTGCCACGGCAGGCTGACGGTCTACCACGACCACGTCGAACCCGGCTCGGGCCAGATAATAGGCGCTGGCTGTGCCAATCACGCCGCCACCCAATACCATAACGCGCATATTTTTATCCCTCATCGCGGCCCGCCGCAGACGTTTATTATTCAAAGCGAAGATGCGCGCAGTATAAGAAGCTTTAGCCAGTGAGTTTCACTGTATAACCAGCTATATTTGGCGACAATTCTCGGCCAAAACGCTTTTGACAAAGGAGAATCTCCTATGCGTACAAATCACCAAACAAAGCGTGAATTAGACAAGATCGACCGCAATATTTTGCGCATTCTGCAGGCCGACGGGCGCATCTCGTTTACCGAGCTGGGCGAGAAAGTCGGACTGTCGACCACGCCCTGCACCGAGCGGGTACGCAGGCTGGAGCGTGAAGGGATCATCATGGGCTACAACGCCCGGCTCAACCCGCAGCACTTGCAGGGCAGTTTGCTGGTGTTTGTCGAAATCAGCCTCGACTACAAATCTGGCGACACATTTGAAGAATTCCGACGCGCCGTGCTGAAACTGCCCCACGTGCTGGAGTGCCACCTGGTGTCCGGTGACTTCGACTATTTGGTCAAGGCGCGGATCAGCGAGATGGCCTCGTACCGCAAACTGCTGGGCGACATTTTGCTCAAGCTGCCCCACGTGCGGGAGTCCAAGAGCTACATCGTGATGGAAGAAGTGAAGGAAAGCCTGAACCTGCCGATCCCGGATTGACTGTAGGAGCGAGCTTGCCTCGCGATCTCTTGATCTTTAAAAATCAAAAGATCGCGAGGCAAGCTCGCTCCTACAGGGGTTGGGTCAGAAGTGCTGATCCAGAAACGCAAAGTACTGCGCCCGAATGTCGGCGGTTTCATTGGCCAGATGGTGACGGGCCTGAGGAATCAGCAGCACCTGCGGGTGATTGAACTTGGCCTCCAGCACTTTGAGGTTGTGTTCCCAATCAACGGTTTTATCCGCCTGGCCCTGAATCACCAAGGGCTGGCGGGCGCTCGGCGGCAAGGCCTCGACCCGGGGGATCCAGCGCGCCATGGCGCCGACCCAGGCGGTGGGCAGACGCACGGGCTGTAGCGGATCGGCCTGCAAGAACGGCATGAAATCCGGGTCATTGGTGTTCTCGCTGAAGCGCCGCTCAATGCCTTTAACAAAGGGCCTGAGCAGGTAATAGCTGAACTTGGACCACTGCCAGTCTTTGGGCCGCACCAGCGGCGCCAGTAAGATGGCCTGACCCTGGGCCGGGCTTTGCTCGCCGTGATGCAGCAAATGGTCCAGTACCACGGCGCCGCCGGTGCTTTGCCCGATCAAGTGCCAGGGCTGCGGCAGGTTCAGCGATTGGGCCTCGATAAACAGGCCTTGCAGCGCCTCTTGGTACTGATAAAAGTCGCCGATGCTGGCGCGCTCGCCGCTCGACAGGCCGTGGCCCGGCAAGTCGCAGGCAATGACCACAAAACCGTGGTTCAACCCCCACTCGATCACATGCCGATACAGCCCCATGTGATCGTAAAAACCGTGGATCACAAAGAGCGTGGCTTTGGGGGTGGACTCAGGCCACCACACTTGGCTGACCAAATCGTAGCCGGCGGCGTTGAAGCGCCCCAGCTGACGACGGACCGGTACGGCGCGCTGCGCAAAGTCCAGCCCGTAAAAATGCTGGTATGCCAGATCCTCACTCGATAAAGGCTGACCTGCGACCAACGGTTGTAAATGGGGGCGCAAGGACTCGGGGGAAAACGCGACAGACATAGGGGTTCCAAACAGAAAGGCATGAAGGCAGAACAGTCTTTATAGCTGACGATATTCTGCTGTCAGTTTAAGCATGGCAAGCTACGCGCCCTTTCAGGAACATTCAGCATGCCCGTACCGACCCTTAAAACCTGGCTTGCCTGGCTGCTGGTGCTGACCTGCGCCGTGGGTGTGTGGGCCGCCTACCAGTGGTTTGAGGGGCGTTATATCCGTGCGTTCAACGACCAGACCGTTTTGTTTGCCGGGGACGTGCTGGCCCTGCCCGCAGACCTCTCGGGCCCCGGGCCGATTCGCGTGGTGCACTTCTGGGATCCGGCCTGCCCGTGCAATGTCGGCAACCAGCAACACCTGAGCGAACTGCTGGCGACTTACGTGCCGCAGGGCGTTGAGTTCTATGCTGTCCAAAAAACCGGCAGCCAGGGCCAGTTACCTGCCAGCCTGGGCGCGATCAAACCCCTGACCGCCCTGCCCGGCGCCGAACACTTGAGCGTCAGCCCGGCCGTTGCCATCTGGGACCGCAGCGGCCAACTGGCCTACTTCGGCCCCTACAGCGAAGGCGCCACCTGCAACGCCAGCAACAGCTTCATCGAACCCGTGCTGCAAGCCTTGACCCAAGGCCGCAGCGTCAACGCCACCCACACCCTGGCGGTGGGGTGTTACTGCCCGTGGCACGGGTGATCGGGTAAAAAACTTTGTAGGAGCGAGCTTGTCTCGCGATCGTTTGATCTTTAAAAGCTAGCGCCACAGGTTTTTTTAGTTATTTCAGTGACTAATAAACTTTTTACAGATCTGTTCGTAGTAACCGGTGGGTGAGTAACAACTCCAGGCTCTGACGAGAGTCAACAATCACATGCACGTAAATAATGTCTGAGCGAACCTCATAAATGATGCGGTTCATACCACTGACAACTTGTTGAAATTGACTCAGATTAAGGATTTCTAATTCGGGTGGTACTGAACCGCAATGGGGTTGTTCTGCCAACAAACGGATAGTCGCTTTCAATTGCTCATAAGTGACCTGCCAAGTACTGGCACAGAAACGCTTAACGATGTATTTCCTGAGCGCTTTAAGGTCGACTTGTGCTGACTGAAGCAGAACGACCTTAAACGTCATTGCGCATCAGCCAGATCCAGTTCGGCGAATACATCTTGCGCATCGCGAAATTGGCCGTTTTCAATTTCCCGATTACCCAATGCCAACAGCTTCAGCAGTGCCATGGTTTCGGCTTGCTCTTCATAACTTTTGACGTCAATTACGACCATTTTCGCTTCGCCATTTTGGGTAATAAGTAGAGGCTGACGGCTTTCTGAAATGGATCGCACAATTTCGGCTGTGTGACTTTTCAGGTAACTGATGGGTTTTACTTGAGTCGAAAATTTCATGGCTTGCACTCTGGCGTTGGCTGGACTGATTTTAGTCTTAATTCAGTCTTTTGCATTCGTTAGGTGACGAAGGGCAGTCCCCCAGAGCGCATGCACATGATTATTCGTACCTCGGCAGCGGCTACAGGTCAGGCGTTCATGCCGCGTTGTTGGACTACGTCGAAGATGTCGTTGGCGTCTTGCAGCAACAGGCGGGTGATGTTGGCAACGGTGCTGAGGTCGCCAGGCTCGCTGTTGTCCATGGGGCAACAGGCCAATAGGGTGAGTAGTTTGTGCAGCGCGTGCAGGCGTTCAGCCACGCAGGCGTGCAAATCAGATAACGGGGCGTGGCTGTCTACAAACAGCACCGGGGTTTGGGTGGTCAGGGTGTCGAGGGGGATAAAGCGCTGGTGCGGGGTTGGGGTATTCATGGGGCGCAGGACCTATTGAGAGTCAGAAAACAACCGCCATAAAACGAAATTCCAGGAACAAATGAGCCCCTTCAATCAGGTCTTTGACGAGTGAACCTTATAGCGTTTGGGCTGCGAATCCCTGTCACCGGCCAAGGCCAGCGAACGAAGAGGACTATAAGTACTGACTTTCTAATGAGCAAGCACGGCTCTGCAGGCCTGCGCTGGGTTAACTGTAGGAGCGAGCTTGTCTCGCGATCTTTTAAAGATCAAAAGATCGCGAGACAAGCTCGCTCCTACAGGGGGGGCTGGGTTAGTTCAGTGCGTAATTCAGCACGATACCCACGAAGATCGCCAATCCGGCCCAGTGGTTGTGCAGGAACGCCTGGAAGCAGCGCTGGGGTTCGCGGTTGCGGGTGTACCAGAATTCCCACAGGTAGCAGCCCGCAGCCACCAGCAGGCCGAGGTGGAACCAGCCGCCGAGGTCGAATTGCACGCCGGCCAGCAGCAGGCAGCCCAACGACAAGCCTTGCAGGCCGAGGATGATCACGCGGTCGGCGTCGCCAAACAGGATGGCGGTGGATTTAACGCCGATTTTCAGGTCGTCGTCGCGGTCGGTCATGGCGTAGTAGGTGTCGTAGGCCACGGTCCACAGCAGGTTGGCGATGTACAGCAGCCACGCCGCGGCTGGCAGGCTGTCGGTCTGGGCGGTGAAGGCCATAGGCATGCCCCACGAGAACGCTGCGCCCAGTACCACTTGCGGGTAGTAGGTGTAGCGCTTCATGAACGGGTAGCTCGCCGCCAGGGCCAGGCCGCCGAATGACAGCCATACGGTGGTGGCGTTGGTGCACAGCACCAGCAGGAAGCTGATACCCATGAGCAGCGCAAAAAACACCAAGGCTTCTTTGCTACTGATTTTTCCGCTGACCAGCGGCCGTTGTTCGGTACGTTTGACGTGGCCATCGACCTTGCGGTCGGCAAAGTCGTTGATCACGCAACCGCCCGCCCGGGTCAGGATCACGCCGAACACAAAAATCAGCAGGATACCCAGCGAAGGCACGCCCTTGGCGGCAATCCACAAGGCCCACAGGGTCGGCCACAGCAGCAGGTAAATGCCGATGGGCTTGTCCATGCGGGTCAGTTGGATAAAGTCCCAGGCGCGCGGGTTCAAGCGATTAAGTGATTTGAGCAGGCTCACGTACATCAGTTGTTCTCCGGCCGGGCACTCAGGGCGGCCCACAGGTCAGGTAAAAAAACTTCGGCCACCAGCACGCTCAACGGGCCCCGCGAAAAACGCGAGCGCCTCGCCCACAGGTCATCTGCCTGATCAGCCACGGGCAAGCCGCCGCGCGGGTATTGGCATACTTGCATCGGTCCGCGCTCAAAGGCGTTATCGCTGAACAGTAAGCCGCCCAGTGAGCGCGCCCCCAGCGCTTCCATGTCGAAGCCGCCTATTTGCAGGACGCTTTTCGCGGCGACGCTGCGGGCAAATACCCACGGTTGCTGATGGCCGCGTAAATACACCTCGCGCACCCAGCCCTGGCTGTTTTCAGGCAAGTCGAGGGTCGTGCATTCGTCGGCACGCAGTGTCTGCCAGCCTTCGAAAAGCGGCAGCACGCTGAAGGAGCCGTCTGAAAGTGCGGTAAGACGTTGAGTCAGGGAGCCTTGGTCGAACAACCAGTCAAGGGTCTGTTCGTCAGGCGTTGCAGGAAGTTCGCTTTGCTCAAGCCAGACAGGCGAGACCAGCGTAGAAGTTATGTGCGGCACAGTGGGTCATAATTGGCAGCCATTGAGGCGGGCGAGCTTATCACGCTGGTCCTTGCTTGAGCGCCAGAGTGCCATCAGGCAGTCGTCGGGCTTGCATCTGTCGGTGTTGATCAGTACAAACGGCCTGAATTTTGCGAGTAACACAACCGATTGATAAGAGTCTGTGCCCTCGCCCACGCCTGAGCGAAAGGAAATACCCCCATGAAAAAGTGGCAATGCATTGTTTGTGGACTGATTTACAACGAAGCCGATGGCTGGCCGGATGACGGTATTGCGCCCGGTACGCTGTGGCAGGACGTCCCTGAAGACTGGCTGTGCCCGGACTGCGGCGTTGGCAAAATGGATTTCGAGATGATCGAAATCGGCTGATCCGCCCTGTTTTTGAATTGATTGACTCTGGAGATTGGAATGAGCGCACCTGTTGTGATCGTTGGCACTGGGCTGGCTGGCTATAACCTGGCCCGGGAGTTTCGCAAGCTGGACAGCGAAACACCGCTGCTGTTGATCACGTCCGATGACGGGCGTTCCTACTCCAAGCCGATGCTGTCCACCGGCTTTGGCAAAAACAAAGAAGCCGACGGCTTGAGCATGGCCTTGCCCGGCGCCATGGCCGAGCAGCTCAAGGCGCAGGTGCGCACCCACACCCGCGTCAGCGGGATTGATCCGGGCCACAAGCAACTGTGGATCGGTGAAGAAGCCGTGCCTTACCGCGATCTAATTCTGGCCTGGGGCGCGCAATCGGTGCAGGTGCCGGTCGAAGGCGATGCTCAGGATGCGATCTTCTCGATCAATGATCTGGAAGACTACGCCCGCTTTCGTGCAGCGGCCGCGGGCAAGCGCCGTGTGCTGATTCTGGGTGTGGGCCTGATCGGTTGCGAGTTCGCCAACGACTTGATCGCGGGGGGCTATGAGGTCGACCTGGTGGCGCCGTGCGAGCAAGTGATGCCGACGCTGCTGCACCCTGCGGCTGCGGCCGCCGTGCAATCGGGCCTGGAAAGCCTGGGCGCGCGTTTTCATCTCGGGCCGGTGCTCACGCGTTTGCAGCGCACTGAAGATGGCCTTGAGGCGCACTTGTCGGACGCCAGCGTGGTCGCCTGCGATGTGGTGGTGTCAGCCATTGGTTTGCGCCCGCGCACCGATCTGGCGGCCGCTGCTGGCCTGCGGATCAACCGCGGTATCGAAGTGGACCGCCATCTTAAAACCTCCCACGCCAACATCTACGCGCTGGGCGACTGCGCGCAGGTCGACGGTTTGAGCCTGCTCTACGTGATGCCGCTGATGAGCTGCGTACGGGCGCTGGCGCAGACCCTGGCGGGCAACCCGACAGCGGTCAGCTACGGGGCCATGCCGATCACGGTAAAAACCCCGGTATGCCCGTTGGTGGTCTCGCCGGTGCCGCGTGGTTGCGAAGGTGTGTGGACGGTGGAAGGTCAGGGTGCCGACATCAAAGCGCTGTGCCGCGATGCAGACGGCAAGCTGCTCGGCTATGCCCTTACCGGCGAGGCGGTTCGCGAGAAACTGGCGCTGAACAAAGAGTTGCCTGCGCTGTTGGCGTAAACACTCTACCTTTTGTCGTAAATGTCATTGCCTTGCCTCAACAAAGCGCCTGCTGAGGGTGGCGCGTGACTTGGTCGCGTGCCATTCTCACACCGGTCTGCCGCAGAGTAGAGCCTGCGGCGCCTTGGATGCTGCTCCATAGAAGAGCAGCACGGACATAACAACAAAAAACCGTCAAAGAGGCTTCATCATGCGTAAACCAGAACTCGCCGCCGCTATCGCTGAAAAGGCTGACCTCACAAAAGAGCAAGCCAGCCGCGTACTCAATGCAGTGCTCGAAGAAATCACCAACGCCCTGCACCGCAAAGACAGCGTCACGCTGGTCGGTTTCGGTACGTTTATCCAGCGCCATCGCGGTGCACGGACCGGGCAGAACCCGCAGACCGGTCAGCCAGTGACCATCAAAGCCAGCAACACCGTAGCCTTCAAGCCTGGCAAATTCCTTAAAGACAGCGTCAACCCTTAAGCGGGGCTGGTTTTAGAGGAGCGGGCAAGCTGGCTTGCCCGTTCTTGAGAGTAAATTGGCCGATCAAGCGGCCATAAGTGGCAAAAACCCGTCTATCAGCGCCTATTTCTTTGGATATGTGGCGTTCTTCGCTCAAATCGTTAAACTGCGCCGGCTCTTTATTTATTCCCCGAGGCCGCGTACATGAAATTTCGTTTTCTGCTCTGGATGCTGGGCTTTCTGATGGGCAAAGCCAGCCGTAAAAACCCTGCTTTTCAACAGCAACTGGTTGATAAAGACATGGTGTTCCAGCTGCAAACCCTCGATGGCAAAGTCGCCCGTCACTTCAAAGTCAAAAACCAGCGTATTACCAGCCACTCGGGCTTATACCCGGACCCGGTGTTTGCCATCGCCTTTAAAGATGCCGCTTACGGCTTTGCCACGATGCAAGCCAAGAACAAGCAACTGGCGTTTATGACCGGGATCCAGGACAAGTCGATTCAGATCAAGGGTAATCCGGCGCAGGTCATCTGGTTTCAGGGCCTGACCAAGTACCTCAAGCCGCGTAAAAAGCCGAAGGCTTGATCCCCAACCCGTAGGAGCGAGCTTGCCTCGCGATCTTCTTTAAGATCAAAAGATCGCGAGGCAAGCTCGCTCCTACGCGGTTTAGCCAAAGAACCAGTAGCACACCGCAATCGCTGCCACCACGCCTGAGAACTCTGCCAGCAAGGCGCAGCTCACGGCGTGGCGGGCGCGCTGGATGCCGACCGCACCGAAGTACACCGCCAGCACATAGAAGGTGGTTTCCGTGCTGCCCTGTACGGTCGCGGCCACCAGAGCCGGGAAGCTGTCGACGCCTTTGGTTTGCATGGTCTCAATCAGCAACGCCCGCGCCGCGCTGCCTGAAAACGGTTTGACCATCGCCGTGGGCAGCGCATCGACAAAGCGCGTGTCCCAGCCCAGCCATTCGACCAGATGGCGAATGCCGTCCAGGCCAAAGTCCAGTGCGCCCGAAGCGCGCAATACGCCCACTGCACAGAGCATCGCCACCAGGTACGGCAGCAGGTTCTTGGCTACGTCGAAGCCTTCTTTGGCGCCTTCGACAAACGCCTCGTAAACTTTGACCTTGCGCAGCGCACCGATCACCAGAAACAGCATGATCAGCCCGAATAGCGTCAAATTGCCCAGGATCGAGGACAAGCTCGCCAGCGCCGCCGCTGACAGGCTCGCCAGTAGCGCCATAAAGCCCGCCAGAATCAGTGCGCCGGGTATCAGGTACGCCAGCACCACCGGGTCCCACAGGCGCAGGCGCTGCACGATGGCCACCGAAAAGAGGCCCACCAGGGTCGAGGCGCTGGTGGCCAGCAGGATCGGCAGGAACACCAGCGTGGGGTCTGGCGCGCCTTGTTGGGCACGGTACATAAAGATCGTGACGGGCAGGAGGGTCAGCGACGAGGCGTTGAGCACCAAGAAGAGGATTTGCGCATTACTGGCGCTGGTCGGGCTGGGGTTCAGCTCTTGCAGCGCGCGCATGGCCTTGAGGCCGATCGGCGTGGCGGCATTGTCCAGGCCCAGGCCGTTGGCAGCGAAGTTCAGGGTGATAAAGCCCAGGGCCGGGTGGCCGGGCGGGACTTCCGGCATCAGGCGCTTGAACAGCGGCCCCAGCGCCCTGCCCAGCCAGTCGACGATGCCGGCCTTTTCGGCAATCCGCAGAAACCCCAGCCACAGCGTCAGCGTGCCAAACAGCAGCACCATCACCTCAACCGACAACTTGGCCATGGCAAAGATGCTTTCAACGATGGCCGCGAAGATCCCGGCATTCCCCCCGACCAGCCATTGGGCAAACGCCGACACCGTGGCGACAAGGAAAAAGCTGAGCCATAGGCCGTTAAGCATCGGGAAACTCCTAATAAGTGCGGCAGATGATACCGGCCAGACCTCAGAAACGACAAACGCCGGGAGGTTGGCACAACGACGTTCAACGCAGAACTCGCAAAACCTGTAGTCGCTGACAAGGAACGAAGGCTGCGATGCGGGCCGCAGGACCGCCGGTTGGGGTCGCAGCGCAACCCATCGCAGCCTTCGTTCCTCGGCAGCGGCTACAGGAGAGGAAAAGTCGTGACGCCTAAAACAACAAACCCCGGACAAGTCCGGGGTTTGGGGAGTGAAGCGCCAGGCGAAGGTGATTAACCTTTGGCGGCTTCCTTGCTGCGCCAGTGCGGCAGCGAGTTCCAGTAGCGCTCGCCTTTGGCGGCGTCGTACATGCCTTCCCAGCGCGAGATGACCAGTACGGCCAAGGCGTTACCGATAACGTTGAGGGCGGTACGCGCCATGTCCATCACACGGTCTACACCGGCGATGAAGGCCAGGCCTTCCAGCGGGATGCCCACGCTGCCCAAGGTGGCCAGCAGTACCACGAAGGACACGCCCGGTACGCCGGCGATGCCTTTGGAGGTGACCATCAGGGTCAGCACCAGCAGCAGTTGCTGGCTGATCGACAGGTCGATGCCGTACAGCTGGGCAATAAAGATGGCCGCGATGCTTTGGTACAGGGTCGAACCGTCAAGGTTGAACGAGTAGCCGGTCGGTACCACGAAGCTGCAAATCGCTTTCGGGCAACCGTAGGCTTCCATCTTCTCGATCACGCGTGGCAATACGGTTTCGGAGCTGGCGGTGGAGTAAGCCAGGACCAGCTCATCCTTGAAGATGCGCATCAGCTTGATCACCGAGAAGCCGAACAGCTTGGCGATCAGGCCCAGTACCGCGAAGGCGAAGAAGAGAATGGCCGCGTACACCAGCACCACCAGCTTGGCCAATGGCACCAGCGAGGCGAAGCCGAAGTTGGCGACGGTCACGGCGATCAGCGCAAACACACCGATTGGCGCGTAGTTCATGATCATGTGAGTGACTTTGAACATCGACTCGGACACGCCCTGGAAGGTTTTCACCAGCGGGTCGCGCAGCTCGGCGTTCAGGCTCGACAAGCCCAGACCGAACAGTACCGAGAAGAAGATGATCGGCAGCATCTCACCGCGAGCCATGGCTGCGAAGATGTTGGACGGGATCAGGTTGAGGATGGTCTCGATGAACGCGTGTTCATGTTGCACCTCAGCGGCAGTGGCCTGATATTTGGAAATATCTACCGTGCCCAGCGTGCTCATGTCGATCCCGGCACCCGGGTGGAAGACGTTGGCCAGCACCAGGCCGACCAGGATCGCGATGGTGGTGACCACTTCGAAGTAAATAATTGTTTTTAGACCGATGCGACCGAGTTTCTTCGCATCCCCCACGCCTGCAATCCCGACAACCAGTGAAGAAATCACGATTGGGATTACGATCATCTTGATCAGACGGATAAAGATATCGCCTGCAGGTTGCAGGACGTTACTGATCCACCAGGCCTTTTCAGCACTGAAATGGTTGAGCAGTGCGCCGATTGCAATCCCGAGGACCAGACCGATTAGGATCTGCCAGGCGAGGCTAAGTTTTGCCTTCTTCATGTCATTACCCTTACTTCAAGTGGACTCGGGTACAGGCTCGGACTAGAGCGCTCAAGAGCGCAAAAAAGACCAAGCTGTACCCCCGTAGAAGGTCGCCCAAATCGAGCCGGACTGGCTCTTTGGCAGGCGAAAAAAGGCGCAACTATTCCCATGCACGGCGTTACCGTCTAATGCCGTAAACGCCTACCCTATGCCGAATCGGCATGGGTTTTGTCCGACAAGACCTCAAAAATCAGGAGGGTTGCACTGACAGAATAGATGACATAACCGCCGTAAACCGGCTGTTTCAAGGCCTTTTTGGCATTAAAGAAGGCTCACAGACAGCGCTAGCATTTCGGAAATATCCCACAACACAAATCGAAAAATGAGAAGCCATCAATTTGCCAATAGTCGATATACGGTCGACGTTTCAAAGGGTAGTTCAAGCCACATCTTTTTCAGAAAAAATGAACTGGGATAAGCAATTACCGACGAAAGGCAGTGTCAGGCAGACGCAAAAAAACCAAGGCACAACCTTGGCTTTTGGCACTCGAAAACAGCGTTGTCGCCCTGCACGGCATTCAATACCAGTTAGGGTCTTTCTTTAATTGCTCTTTAAGCAGCGCCTGGATCTCAGGATCAGGCTTGCCCAAGTATCGGAAATCGGCATGACGTGCAGGCGATTTGTCAGTAGGCAACCCCGCAGGCACTTCAACCAGCAGCGCGTAGGCATGCTTTTTGTCGAAGCTCACCGCGACTATCAGCCGTTGGGTGGAACACGATTGCTCGTTTTCGCACAAAGGGCCGACTAAATACGGGTCACCGTCTTGCGTCACCGCGTTCATTTGCTCTGCACTGCCAGAGAGGTTCATAACCCACTCAGGCAAGCGCTCCTCTTTTTTAACCACTTTTTGCCAGGCCTGACGGTAGTCCGGGTCGCTCAACAGTTGGTTGGCGCGGGACTGGCCGTCATTGGCGGCAAGGGTCATGGCACTGCTGCCCATCAACAGGGCAGCCGCCATTGCCTTAAGGGATCGACCGTACATCGTCAGCCTCGACCACGACGACCAAAGATGAAGGACACAACGAACATCACCAGGAATACGACAAAGAGGATCTTGGCGATACCGGTAGCCGTGCCCGCGATGCCACCGAAGCCCAATACTGCAGCGATGATGGCGATAATCAGGAAGGTAATTGCCCAGCTCAACATGGTGAATCTCCTTATTTCTGTTCGAAAGGGTGATGCCGTTTTGCAACTCAAGGCCCGGTCAGGGTCTTAAGCGTGTGAACACTTAAAACACCCAACGCTCCGGAACGGGTTGGGTGTTGGCGGTTTGCGTGTCTTCAGAAGCTGCCAGGTCATAGCGGCCCATCGGGGTGCTTGAGCCCAATGCGGTAGAGCGAATGGCGCTGAAGTGAGTCTGTTGAGCAGCGATGGCGTGGGCTGGCACCGATTGCGCCGGGGCTGGCTGCTGCCAATGTGCCCATTGCTGGCCACCGATGAGCGTCATGACCAGCGCCAGGCTGGTGAAAAGGCCCTGCTGCAGGTGCTGTGAAGTCATACCCAGACTGGCGAAACCTTGACGATTCATGCTCAAACTCCTGCCACTCGCTGTTGTTATGGGGTGTCGTCGCTGCGCTTATGGGTCAGTGACGGCTATGCGAGAGATATTGCAGGCTGCATGCCAGTTTTTTTGAAAGAAATAATCCTTTATAAATCAGTTAGTTACAGATTTTTAAAGAAAGTCGGCGCGAGCAACCTGCACGATGGCCCCTGATGGCACCGTGCGTTCTGCACGATCAGCGCCAGCGCGCTACAGTGCTGCCCGCTGAATGCGGCTCCAGCAGGCCACCGGAGAATTTATCGGACTCGACAATGCCGCTGTCAGCAGCGCTAAAATCTTTAAAATCAGAGCGTTACAGGAGGTGTCCAGCGCCCTTCCCTGTTAGCCTCTGAATCATTCCTGAAAAATCATGCAACTTGCCCGATTATTCCGACACTAACCAAGATCACTCATAAAGGAACGCCGGATATGGAATCATCCAAAGAGCAACAGGGCCGCATTCTGCTGGTCGATGATGAATCCGCTATCTTGCGCACGTTCCGCTATTGCCTTGAAGACGAGGGGTACACCGTCGCCACGGCCAATAGCGCGGCCCAAGCCGACGCCCTGCTGCAACGTCAGGTGTTTGACCTGTGTTTTCTGGACCTGCGCCTGGGCGAGGACAACGGCCTGGATGTGCTGGCCCAGATGCGTATTCAAGCGCCGTGGATGCGGGTTGTCATCGTGACCGCGCACTCCGCTGTCGACACCGCCGTGGATGCGATTCAGGCCGGTGCGGCTGACTATCTGGTCAAGCCGTGCAGCCCGGACCAACTACGCCTGGCCACCGCCAAGCAGCTGGAAGTACGCCAACTGTCGGCCCGTCTCGAAGCGCTCGAAGGTGAAGTACGCAAGCCCAAAGACGGGCTCGACTCGCACAGCCCGGCCATGATGGCGGTGCTGGAAACGGCCCGGCAGGTCGCCGGCACTGACGCCAACATCCTTATTCTCGGCGAGTCCGGCACGGGTAAAGGCGAGTTGTCGCAAGCGATTCATGGCTGGAGCAAGCGCGCCAAAAAATCCTGCGTGACCATTAACTGCCCGTCGCTGACGGCAGAGCTGATGGAAAGCGAGTTGTTCGGCCACACCCGTGGCGCCTTTACCGGGGCCAGCGAGAGCACCTTGGGCCGGGTCAGCCAGGCGGACGGCGGCACATTGTTCCTGGACGAAATCGGTGATTTCCCGCTGACCTTGCAGCCTAAATTGCTGCGTTTTATTCAGGACAAAGTCTACGAGCGTGTCGGTGACCCGGTAACGCGCCGCGCCGATGTGCGCATCCTCGCCGCGACCAACCTCAACCTTGAAGACATGGTGCGCGACGGGCGCTTCCGTGAAGACTTGCTCTACCGCCTGAACGTCATCACCTTGCACTTGCCGCCCCTGCGCGAGCGCAGTGAGGACATCTTGACGTTGGCAGACCGGTTTCTGGCCCGCTTCGTTAAAGAGTACGCTCGCCCTGCCCGCGGCTTCAGCCCTCAGGCGCGCCAGGCGCTGGCCAATTACCGCTGGCCGGGTAATATTCGCGAACTGCGCAACGTGGTGGAACGGGCCAGTATTATTTGCCCTCAAGAAGTGGTCGAGGTCAGTCACTTGGGCATGGCTGAACAAACCGCTCCCAATACTCCGCGTATTGGCGCAGCCTTGAGTCTCGATCAGTTGGAAAAAGCGCACATCGGTGCGGTGCTGGCGACCAGCGACACCCTGGATCAAGCCGCAAAAACCTTGGGCATTGACGCCTCGACGCTCTATCGCAAGCGCAAGCAATACAACCTGTGAGCCATATCTGATGAAACTTGCGATCAAGCTGCGGACCCGGTTGTTCCTGAGCATTTCGGCATTGATAACGGTGGCGCTGCTGGGCTTGTTGCTGGGCGTGGTCAGCGTGATGCAGATGGCCAAATCCCAGGAGGCGCTGATCCGCAACAACTTCATCACCCTTGATCTGGGCCTCAAGCTGCGTCAGACCCTGGGTGACCAGTTGATCCTGATGCTGCGCAACCACCCTGATCCCAAGGCGCTGGAATCGTCGGCGAACGAGTACCTGGCCCTGCTCGATGAGGGGATGGAGCATGAGCGCGAACACAAGCTGGACAATGGTTTTGCTCAAGCCCGTGAGGACTACGAGCTTTTTCTGGAAGCCTTTAAAGAAGCCCATGCCAACGCGCTGGATATCGGCAGTGACCAGGAACTCTCCGACCGTTTCAACTCATTGCGCAATGGTCTGATCGAAGAGCACCGCAAGGCGCTCGATCACATCTATACCGCGCAAGCCGCCGCCCGTGATCGCGCCATCATCATTGCCGGCTTGCTGGGGCTGGTCGGGCTGGCGGTGCTGATAATCGGCTTTGTGACAGCCCATGGCATCGCCCGTCGTTTTGGCGCACCCATCGAAGCATTGGCCAAGGCCGCTGACAACATCGGCAAAGGCAACTATGAGGTCGTGCTGCCACTGTCTTCTGCGGCAGAAATGAACCTGCTGACCCGCCGTTTCGGGACCATGGCCGAGGCGTTGCGCCAGCATCAGGCAACCAATGTCGATGAGCTGCTGGCGGGCCAGCAACGGCTACAGGCGGTGCTCGACAGTATTGATGACGGCCTGCTGATGATTGACCAGCAAGGCCGCCTGGAGCATTTGAACCCGGTGGCCCAGCGCCAATTAGGCTGGGACGAGGGCCGTCTGGGCCAGTCGCTGGGCGAGGCATTGGGCCGCCCGGAACTTGACCAGCAACTGTTGACGGTTTTGCGCGGTGGCAGCCTTGAGCGCGCGCCTGAAGACTTGAGCGTCGACATTGAGGGCGAAACCCGCCTGCTGACGTACAGCCTGACACCGGTCAGCCAGCCCAAAGGGCCGATCCTGGGGGCGGTGATGGTGCTACACGATGTGACCGAGCAGCGGGCCTTTGAGCGCGTGCGCAGTGAGTTCGTGCTGCGCGCCTCCCATGAGCTGCGTACCCCGGTCACGGGCATGCATATGGCGTTTGGCTTGTTTCTGGAGCGCGCCCGCTTTGACCCGCAGTCCCGTGAAACCGATTTGCTGAACACGGTGAACGAAGAGATGCAGCGGCTGATGCAGTTGATCAACGATCTGCTGAATTTCTCGCGTTATCAGAACGGCCTGCAAAAGCTCACGCTGGCCCCATGCAACCTTGAGCAGATGCTCAATGAGGCCCGTGCACGGTTTGCCGATCGGGCGACGGCCAAGAACATCGAGCTACTGATTGATTTGCAGCCGGAGCTGCCGGTGCTGAATGCCGATCAGGCGCAGCTGGAGCGCGTGCTGGATAACCTGCTGGACAATGCCTTGCGCCATACCGCCAGTGGCGGGCAAATCCGCCTGCAAGCGCGGCGTCACGGGGAGCGGGTCATCATGAGCATTGAAGACAGTGGCGAGGGCATTGCCTACGGCCAGCAAGGCCGTATCTTCGAACCCTTCGTACAAGTGGGCCGGAAAAAGGGCGGCGCGGGCTTGGGCTTGGCGTTGTGCAAAGAGATTGTGCAACTGCACGGCGGGCGCATTGGCGTGTACTCACGGCCTGGGCAAGGCACGCAGTTCTACATGGCGCTGCCGCTGTAAAGAGCTTGTAGTCGCTGCCGAGCTCCGCGAGGCTGCGAGTCTGCCAAGACTGCAAAAGGGCGAAGGTTCTGCGGCGTTTTTGAGAAACGGGTTGCTTCGCAACCCTTCGCAGCCTGCGGCAGCGACTACAGGATCTGCGCAGTCCGAATAGCTCTACCGCTGCGTATTCAGCACGTTCAATATCGCCGCGCTTTCTGCATCAGGCGTGCCGTCGAAACGCGAAGGCCTAAAGTGCATCTGGAACGCCGCCAGCACGTGGCGTGTGGCAACGTCCAGTTCGCCGGTTTGCGGCGTCTCATACCCCAACAACGCTAATTGCTGCTGAAACCAGGTGATGCTGGGCATCGCGTTGGCATAGCGGGCCTGCTCGCGGGCCACGGCCTGGGCGTTTGGCCAGATCCCGAAACCGGCCTCGGCCAGGCGCTTCCAGGGGAACATCGGGCCCGGATCGAGCTTGCGCAATGGCGCAATGTCGCTGTGGCCGATGATGTTGTGCGGGTCGATCTTGTAGCGCGTCGAGATGTCTTTGAGCAGCGCGATCACCGACTGGATCTGACCTTCGGTGTAGGGGTACCAGACGCGACCGGTCGGGGTGTCGTGGTAGCCCGGGTTGACGATTTCGATGCCAATCGAGCTTGAGTTGAGCCAGGTGCGGCCTCGCCATTGGCTTTCACCGGCGTGCCAGGAACGCTGGCTCTCATCGACCAGCTTGTAGATGGTCGGGGGCGTGTCGCCGATCAGGTAGTGGCTGCTCACCGGCCCGCTGGTCAGCAACTGCAATGAGCGCTCAAGCGAGGTGGAGGTGTAGTGAAGCACGATGAACTGCACGCGGCTGTCGTGGTTGGCCGAGGGGTGACTGGTGTCCATGCGCGGACCGCTGGCGCAACCGGCCAGCAGAACAAAAGAGATGATCAACGTTAAAAATTTCATGGCAAAAAAGGTATCTGAGCAATTAATTGGCCAGCATACATGACTGGTCCCGGAACGTATCTGAACGCTGCCTGCGCGGGCAGGGCGTCAAGCTGAAGCCTGGCTGAACTCTATCGTGTTGCGGCCCTTGTGCTTGGCCCGGTACAAGGCCTCGTCAGCGCGTTTAAGCACCTGTTCGCTGCGCTCGCCCAAGGCGAAGGGCGCGACCCCGATGGACGCGGTGAGCGTGACCGGCTCGCCCTTGAAGTGGAACGGGCAGGCCTCAATCGCAGCGCGCAGCGTTTCGAGCAATTGCAGGCCTGCGGGCAGCGGTGTGTTGGGGATGAGCAGGACGAATTCTTCGCCGCCAAAGCGCGCCACGAAATCGCCGGGGCGCAGGTGTTTGGTCAATTGTGCGGCGATGATCTTGAGCACTTTGTCACCGGCCAGATGGCCATAGCCATCGTTAATGCGCTTGAAGTGGTCAAGGTCGAGCATGGCGATCAGCAGCGGGTTGCCGTGGGTTTGCCATTGCGCAACTTCATGGGCCAGGCGTTCGCTCCAGGCCGCGCGGTTGGGCAGCCCGGTCAGCGGGTCGATCAAGGCTTTGAGGCGCTGTTCTTCAAGGTGTTCACGGTAACCTTGGGCTTGCTGCTCCATGAAGGCCACGCGTTCGGACAGGCCTTGCAGGTGGGTGCACAGCTCTTGCTCACGGGCATCCCGTTGCTGTCGGTGGTGGTCCATCGTGCCCAGCAAGCCTTCGAGACGGTTTTCGAGGATGTGCTTGAGGCTGTTCAGGTCGACGGCGTCTTGCACGCTGCTTTGCAGGCTGTCGACGTGCTCCCGTATCTGGTTGTCCAGTTGCTCTGCCTCGGAGCGCCCCAGGGCGTGCCCGGTACTTGCTGCTTGCAGGTTGCTTTGAAACGACTCCAGGCGCTCATTGAGCTGCTTGAGGTAGGTTTCAAATTCATGCTGGCCGCTGTCAGTGATGGCCAGCATCAACACCGCCAGATCATCGAGGATCGGCAGTAATTCGTACCAGTTAAGCCCTTTTTCGAGGCGTTTGCGCATGGCCTCGGCCTGGGGCCGATGGTGCTCGGGCAGCGACAGGTCGTTCAACAAGCCGAGCAGGGTGGATTCAATATGCTCCGCCACGGAGCTGTATGTGGGCTCGGGGCTTTCGGGCAGGGCAAAGGTTGAGTCGGCTGCGGGCTCGGCAGGTTCAGGCGCCTCAACGTCCTCTTCGAGGCGCGCGTTTTCGGCGTCGACGAGCGCTACAACCGACTCAAGGGCGCCGATGACGACCGCTTCGTCGACGACTTCAGGCTCCGGGACTGGAGGCTCAGAAGGCGGCGGCGTCTCAACGTTGGCTTCAGGCGGGGCTTGCGCGGGTAAGGTTTCAGGCACCTCGGCTGGGGCAGGGGTGGTTGGCCTGGGGGCTGGCGCGCTCGACACTTTAGGTGGCGCTGGCATTGGAGCAGGTGTCGTGCTCTCGGGCGGGTCGACCTTGTCAGCTTCTTGAGTGCCAAACAGGCGCTGCAACAGGCCCGGCTTGGCCGGTTCAGCGGTGTGCTGCTGTGGCGCCAGCGCGCGGCCCTGCAAGGTGCTCAGTTCACTCAGCAGTAACGGGATTTCACGCGCCTGGGTGACCCGGTTATCGAGTTGCTTGGCGAACGCTTTTAGCGGTTTGCTGACGTCGCGGGGCAAGGGCAGGGCTTGCAACTGCGTGACCAGCGCGTTGAGCGCGACGCTCATTTGGTCGATGCGGGTTTCACGGCGCTGCTCGGAGTCGAGCACGGCTTTTTCAAGGCGCGGGAGCAGGGCGGCCAAGGGGGCGTCCATGTCATCGGTGCGCACGGCTTCGCGCATTTCTTTCATGCACTGGTCAACGGTGCGGTCGGTGCCTTCGGCCGCCAGCGTGCTGCGCACCAGGCCGCGGCGCAACAGGTCAAGGCGCGCGTTCCAGCGCCGTTCGAGCTTGTCTTGTTGCTCGACGCTCTTCAGGTATTTTTCTTTCCAGCGTGAGGCGTCATCGGCGCTCATGCCAGTGGCTCATGGGGCGGGCTCAGCACGGGCAACAAGTCGCCGCCCACAGAGCCGGGCAGACGGATATCAACCGCCACCGGCAAGTGGTCGGAAATCGGCTGGTCGAGCACCTGCACGCGCTCGAGGGTGAGGCTTGGGCTGAGCAAAATATGATCGAGGCAACGTTGCGGCCGCCAACTGGGGAAGGTGGCCTGCATTTGCGGCGCCAGCAAGCCGAGATCGCGCAGCGGCGAGGTGTCCAGCAGGTCACTGGCGTGCGTGTTCATGTCGCCCATCAGCACTTGGTGCTGGTAGCCGCTAATCAGTTCGCGAACGTACGCCAGCTGCCGGGTGCGGGTTTTAGTGCCCAGCGCCAGGTGCATCACGACGACGATCAGCGCATCGGGGCCGTCCCCAAAGCGCACTAAAATGGCGCCACGCCCTGCGGGGCCTGGCAAAGGGTGATCTTCAATGGCAGAAGGGCGCAAACGGCTGAGCACGCCATTGCTGTGCTGCGCCAGGCGACCCAGGTTGCGATTGAGTTGTTGATACCAGTAGGGGAATTCGCCCTGTTGGGCCAGGTACTTGACCTGATTGATGTAGCCGGAGCGATGGCTGCCGCCATCGGCTTCCTGCAGTGCGACCAGATCGAAGTCGCTCAACAGGTCGCCTATTTTCTCCAGGTTACCTGCCCGCCCTTTGTGTGGCAGCAGGTGCTGCCAGCTGCGGGTCAGGTAATGGCGGTAACTGTGGGTGCTGTTACCGACCTGGATATTGAAACTGAGCAAACGCAAGCGTCGATCATCTGCCAGGCCACTGCCCGGCACATGATCTTCGTTGACCTGCGGTTCGTGCAGACCAACGATTCGTTCGCTCTTCCAGCGCCGCACGGGAAAGGGCGCCGCTTAGTTTTTGGCCGCTTGTGGCGCCGCTTTCTCAGCTGCGCGCTCTTTGGCGATCAGTTGGTCTGCCACGTTCAGCGCTTGTTCCGGGCCGCCTGCGGTGCCGAGGTCGAAGCGGTACTTACCGTTGACGATCAGGGTAGGGACGCCAGAAACCTCGTACTTCTTGGCCAGTTCTTTAGCCTTGACGATTTGGCCTTTGATGGCGAAAGAGTCGAAGGTTTGCAGGAATTTTTCTTTATCGACGCCTTGAGTGGCCACGAAATCAGCCATGTCGTTTTTGTCGGTCAGACGTTTGCCTTCCTTCTGGATGGCATTGAAGATCGCCGCGTGTACCTTGTTCTCTACGCCCATGGCTTCCAAAGTCAGGAACAGTTGGCCGTGTGCGTCCCATGGGCCGCCAAACATGGCCGGGATACGCACGAAATGCACGTCAGCCGGCAGCTTTGCCGCCCAAGGATTGATGGTCGGCTCAAACGCATAGCAGTGCGGGCAGCCGTACCAGAACAGTTCAACCACTTCGATTTTGCCAGGCTCAGCAACCGGAACGGGATTCGCCAACTCAACGTAGGTTTTGCCGGCTTCAAGCGGGACATCGGCAGCTTGAGCAGTCATGCCAAACAGGGAGGCGCTGACGAGAACGGCGCTGAGAATCAGATTACGCATGCTTTACTCCTGGACAAATAAGGTCGCCTGACGTGGCCTGTTTTAAGACAGGTCTGTTTTGGCTTGAGTTCGGTAGTGTAGCGGCAGATAGCAGGAAAAAGGGCAGCCTGGGCTGCCCTGACACGCTTACATTCAAAGATTAAACGACCGTTAACGTCAATAAATGCATTGCGGGTTGGCTGCATCCTGCCTACACCAATCAGTGCAGACCTTGAATGTAGCTGGCCAACGCCTTGATGTCCTTGTTGCTCAGCTTGGCCGCAATGGCGCGCATGATCATCGAATCACCGTCGTTGGTACGATCACCTTCGCGGAAGTCAGTGAGCTGTTTCTCGATGTAACTGGCGTGTTGGCCGCCCACATGGGGGAAGCCGGCAGGTGCGTTGCCCTGGCCGTCCGGTGCATGGCAGCCGGTGCAGGCGGGCAGGCCTTTTTGCAGGTCGCCGCCACGGAACAGTTCTTCTCCGCGAGCAACCAGGGCCGGGTCAGCGGCGCCGACAGAGCTTTTTTGGCTGGCGTAGTAGGCGGCGATGTCCGCGAGGTCCTGATCGTTCAGGTTGGTAAGCTGGCCGGTCATTTCAAGGACCTGGCGTTTGCCGTCCTTGATTTCATGCAGTTGCTTGAGCAGGTAGCGATCACCTTGCCCGGCCAGTTTGGGGAAGTTGGGGGCCATGCTATTGCCGTCGGGACCGTGACACGCGCCACAGACAGCGGTTTTTGCCTGACCGGCGGCAGCATCACCCACAACGGTGGTACCTGCGGCCTGGGCGATACCACTAACGCCCATGGTCAACAGCAGACTCACGAAAAATTTGTTCATCAGCTAATCCAACTACGGCTAAGGGTTAAGAGTTATGGCCGGGCTTACTCATTCATCCACTGGATGATTGGCTGGTAATCCTCGACACTGCAGTCCGTGCACACACCACGCGGCGGCATCGCCTTTTCACCCTGGGGCACGTGTTGCACCAACGTCTGCTTAACTTACCCTCGGCCTTTACACCCGGTTTCGGTGTTATGAATCGCTGACCTTCATGGCAGGCAATACAAACGCGGTTGTACACGGCTTCCGGATCCTTTGTAGCCTGAACGCTGTCAGGCGGCATCAAAGCACCGGCAGCAGCCAATTCGTTTAAACGATTTTTTCAGGGTTGGGAGCGTGATGCGTTCTAATGCGCACCCTGGCTCTTGTTCTTCGTCCTACGCCGGGACAAAGCACACACAAAATCTGCGGCATTATATACTGGCGCCACTGAAACGGAAACGACACGCACGCCGCGTCCATTCCTGACGCCGCTCACATCGGAAATCCCATGCAACTCAAGAACCCCATTCTCGGTCTGTGCCAACAGGCTACCTTCATGCTCAGCGCTGCCAAGGTTGATCAATGCCCCGATGACGAAGGCTTTGAAGTCGCCTTTGCCGGGCGCTCCAACGCCGGCAAGTCCAGTGCGCTCAACACGTTGACCCACGCCAGCCTGGCGCGAACCTCGAAAACCCCGGGCCGTACGCAGCTGCTGAACTTCTTCAAGCTGGACGAAGATCGTCGCCTGGTCGACTTGCCGGGTTACGGCTACGCGAAAGTGCCCATCCCGTTGAAAATGCACTGGCAGCGTCACCTTGAGGCGTATTTCGGCAGCCGTGAAAGCCTCAAAGGCGTGGTTTTGATGATGGACGTTCGTCATCCAATGACCGATTTCGACCTGTTGATGCTCGACTGGACCGTTTCCAGCGGCATGCCGATGCATATTTTGCTGACCAAAGCCGACAAACTGACGTACGGCGCTGCTAAAAACACGCTGCTTAAAATTCAGTCCGAAATCCGCAAGAAGTGGGGCGACAGCGTGACCATCCAGCTGTTCTCCTCGCCAAAGCGCATGGGCCTGGAAGAGGCGTACACCGTGCTGGCTGATTGGCTGGAACTGCCGAACAAAGGCGAAGAAGAAAGCGCCGAGTAAAAATGGCAGGCAAAAAAAACCCCGGACTTCGTATGGGGGAGGGAAGTTCGGGGTTCAAGTACTGGACCGCTAGGGGCGGGGTCCAGAATCTGCCAACACTTAACACAACATTAGGAGCATTGAAGGGCTTCACCAGCCATTCAAATAATCTGAGTTGTGTTAAGCGGGTTTAGTTCCTGAGCCCCTGAAAATTTTGCCAAACAGTAGTCGCTGACGAGGAACGAAGGCCGCGATGCGGGCCGCAGGACCGCCACTTGGGTAGCCCCGGGGAGACTCGCAGCCTCATGCTTGGGCAGCGACTACAGGTTTAGGTCAGTGCGCCTCGTCCCAGTTGTCGCCAACGCCCACTTCCACCACCAGCGGAACCGCCAGCGTGGCCGCTTCGCTCATGTGCAGGCGGATCTCGTCGCGCACCTGGTCTACCAGGTCTTCACGCACTTCCAGCACCAGTTCGTCGTGTACCTGCAAGATCACGCGGGCGTCGAGGCCGGAGGCCGTCAGCCAGTTATCCACAGCCACCATGGCTTTCTTGATGATGTCCGCCGCGGTGCCCTGCATCGGGGCGTTGATCGCGGTGCGTTCAGCGCCTTTGCGCAACGCCGGGTTTTTCGCGTTGATCTCGGGCAGGTACAGGCGACGACCAAAAATCGTCTCGACATAACCTTGCTCGGCCGCCTGGGTGCGCGTGCGCTCCATGTACTCCAGCACGCCCGGATAGCGCGCAAAGTAGCGGTCGATATATGCCTGCGACTGTTTGCGGTCGACACCGATCTGCTTGGCCAGACCAAAGGCGCTCATGCCGTAGATCAAACCGAAGTTGATCGCCTTGGCGCTGCGGCGCTGGTCGGTGGTGACATCGCTCAGGTCGACGCCAAACACCTCGGCCGCCGTGGCACTGTGCACGTCCAGGTTGTTGCGGAAGGCGTGCAGCAGCCCCTCGTCCTTTGCCAGGTGGGCCATAATCCGCAGTTCGATCTGCGAATAGTCCGCTGCCAGCAGTTTGTAGCCTTTGGGCGCGACGAACGCCTGACGGATCCGGCGGCCTTCGGCCGTACGAATCGGGATGTTCTGCAGGTTCGGGTCGCTGGACGACAAACGCCCGGTGGCCGTTACTGCCTGGTGATACGAGGTGTGAATGCGCCCGGTACGCGGGTTGATCTGCTCGGGCAGACGGTCGGTGTACGTGCTTTTCAGCTTGCTCATCGAACGGTACTGCATCAGCACCTTGGGCAGCGGGAAGTCTTGCTCGGCAAGCTCCGCCAGCACCGCTTCGGCCGTCGATGGCTGGCCTTTGGCAGTTTTGCTGATGATCGGCAGGCCGAGTTTTTCGTACAGGATCACGCCCAATTGCTTGGGAGAGCCGAGATTGAATTCTTCCCCGGCAATCTCGAACGCCTCACGTTCAAGCGCCACCATCTTGTCGCCCAGCTCAACGCTCTGCACGCCCAACAGCTTGGCGTCCACCAGCGCGCCTTGGCGCTCAATGCGGGCCAGAACCGGCACCAGCGGCATTTCAATGTCGGTCAGCACGCTGTTCAGGCTCGGGATCGCTTGCAGTTTTTCGTGCAGCACGTGGTGCAGGCGCAGGGTCACGTCAGCATCTTCTGCGGCATACGGCCCGGCCAGTTCCAGCGAGATCTGGTCAAATGTCAGCTGTTTGACGCCTTTGCCGGCAATGTCCTGAAAACTGGTCGTGGTGTGGCCCAGGTATTTCAGCGCCAGGCTGTCCATGTCATGGCGGGTGGCCGTGGAGTCGAGCACGTAGGACTCCAGCATGGTGTCGAAGGCTACGCCTTGCACGACGATGCCGTTGGCCTGATCACCGCCAATGGCGCAGTTGGCCAGGATGTTGATGTCGAACTTGGCGTGTTGGCCGACCTTGGCCTTGTTTGGGTCTTCGAGCAGCGGCTTGAGTGCGCGCAGCACGGTATCGCGGTCCAGTTGATCCGGCACGCCCATGTAGGAGTGAGTCAACGGAATGTAGGCCGCTTCGCCGGGCTTGACCGCAAATGACACACCCACCAGTTGCGCTTGCTGCGCGTCCAGCCCGGTGGTTTCGGTGTCAAAGGCAATCAGCTTGGCGTCGTTGAGCTTTTTCAGCCACACGTCGAAACGGGCCTGATCGAGGATGGTTTCGTATTGCAGCTCTTCGGTCGGCGCCGCAGGGGCTTCGTGGGTGATCACCTGGCCCGCGCGCTTGGCATCGCGTTCGACTTCGGCGATCCAGCTTTTGAATTCCAGCTCGGTGTACAGCTCGATCAGCTTGTCGCAATCGGGCGCTTTGAGGTGCAGGTCGTCAAGGCCGATGTCCAGCGGCACGTCGATCTTGATCGTGGCCAGTTGGTACGACAAAAACGCCATTTCGCGGTGTTCTTCGAGTTTTGCGGGCAGGTTTTTTGCGCCGCGAATCGGCAGGGTCGGCACGATGTCCAGGTGCTCGTACAGCTCGACCAGGCCGCCGTTGACGCCCACCAGCAAGCCCGACGCAGTTTTCGGGCCGATGCCCGGAACGCCAGGGATGTTGTCGGAAGAATCGCCCATCAACGCCAGGTAGTCGATGATCTGCTCGGGCGAGACGCCGAACTTCTCTTTGACGCCCTCAACGTCCAGCGTGCTGCCGGTCATGGTGTTGACCAGGGTGATGTGGCCATCCACCAGTTGCGCCATGTCTTTATCGCCGGTGGAGATGACCACTGGTCGGTCTGCGGCGGCGCTGCTGCGGGCCAGGGTGCCGATCACGTCGTCCGCTTCAACGCCTTCGACGCACAACAACGGGAAGCCCAGTGCGATCACGCTGGCGTGCAAAGGCTCGATCTGGACCCGCATGTCATCGGGCATGCTCGGGCGATTGGCCTTGTATTCGGCGTACATGTCATCGCGAAATGTCCCGCCCTTGGCATCGAAAACCACGGCAAACGGGCTGTCCGGGTACTGCTTGCGCAGACTCTTCAACATGTTTAGCACGCCCTTTACGGCGCCGGTCGGCAAGCCTTTGGACGTAGTCAGCGGCGGAAGCGCGTGGAAGGCGCGGTACAAATATGAAGAACCGTCCACCAGGACGAGGGGTGCTTGGCTCATGAGCAGGATCAACCTTTTCGGCGAGTCCGGCGCTAGAATGTCCGGACCAATGACGACAAAGGGACAAGGTTATCATGCGCACACTTAATCGCCTGTTGTTGACCGGCTTGTTTGCATTCTCACCGCTGGTAACCTTTGCGGCTGATAGTGCACCCACCGGTGACCCAGAAGTAACCATTCGCACGGAAGGCGATAAAACTATTCAGGAATACCGTCAAAACGGGTTCCTTTATGCCATCAAGGTGACCCCAAAAGGAGCGCCGCCGTACTTTTTGGTACGCGCTGATGGTACTGATGCCAACTTCATCCGTTCCGACCAGCCGGATATGCTGATTCCTTCGTGGAAAATCTTCGAATGGAAATAGCGTCTTAACTTTAATTGGCGCCGCCCACGCGGCGCCCGCACTGGCAATTTAAACCATGTCTGTATTCACCCCACTGACTCGCCCGGAGCTGGAGACTTTTCTTGCGCCTTATGATCTCGGCCGTTTGCTCGATTTCCAGGGGATTGCCGCGGGTAGCGAAAACACCAACTATTTCATCAGCCTGGAGCAGGGCGAATTTGTCCTGACCCTTGTTGAACGTGGCCCGATCAAAGAGATGCCGTTCTTTATCGAGCTGCTGGACGTGCTGCACGACGCTGATCTGCCGGTGCCTTTTGCCCTGCGCACCAAAGACGGCGAGGCCTTGCGCGAGCTCAAAGGCAAGCCGGCGCTGCTGCAACCGCGCCTGGCCGGCAAGCACATCCGCGAGGCTAACGCGCAACATTGCGCCCAAGTGGGCGAGCTGTTGGGTCATTTGCATGTGGCCACGCGTGACAACGTGCTGGAACGCAAAACCGACCGTGGCCTGGACTGGATGCTGGCGGAAGGGCCCGCATTGATGGGTGATTTGTCGCCTGAAGCGGCCGATTTGCTGCAAAAAACGCTGGCTGAGATTACCGAACGCAAGGCGCAGATTTTGGCTTTGCCAAGGGCCAACCTGCATGGCGACCTGTTTCGCGATAACGCGATGTTCGAAGGGACGCACCTGACCGGCCTGATCGACTTTTACAACGCCTGCTCGGGGCCGATGCTCTACGACGTGGCGATTGCCTTGAACGACTGGTGTGCTGACGAAGATGGCCAGCTCGACGCCCCGCGTGCCCGTGCATTGCTGGGTGCGTATGCCGCGTTGCGCCCGTTCACGGCCAGCGAAGCCGAGTTGTGGCCGACGATGTTGCGTGTGGCCTGTGTGCGCTTTTGGTTGTCACGTTTGATTGCGGCCCACTCGTTTGCGGGTCAGGACGTGTTGATCCACGACCCGCAAGAGTTCGAACGCCGTTTGGCCTTGCGCCAAACCGTGACCGTCCCGCTGCCGTTCGCGTTGTAACCCGCTAACCCCCTGTAGGAGCGAGCTTGCCTCGCGATCTTTTGATCTTTAAAAGATCGCGAGGCAAGCTCGCTCCTACAGGTCGGGGTGGGGTTACAGGCTGTTCAGGCAGCCTGCCAGGTCGTTGCCGAGTTTTTCCAGCAGTTGCTCATAACCCTGCGCGGTGGCCGGGGTGAAGCCGCCCAGCGGGTCCAGCTCAGCCAGTTTGACCGGCAAGCCCGCGGTCAAGGTGTCGGCCAGGCGCGGGCGCAGCGGCGGGTCACTGAAGACGCAGGTCTTGCCCACTTCTTGCAAACGCTGGCGCATGGCCGCGACGTGCTGGGCACCCGGCTGCACTTCAGACGCCACGCTGAACACGCCGGTGTGCTTCAGGCCGTAAGCGCTTTCGAAGTAGTCGTAACCTTCATGGAAAACAAAGAACGGTTTGTCCGCAATCGCGGCCATGCTCGTCTTCAGGCGTGCATCCAGCGCATCCAGACGTTCATTGAAGGCCTTGAGGTTGCTTTGGTATTGCGGCGCATGGGCCGGGTCTTTTTCGCTCAGATCGGCGGCCATTTTGGCTGCAATCACCCGGGCGTTGTCCGGTGCCAGCCACAAGTGCGCGTCGAGGGTGCCAGGGCGGTGGTCGTGATCATGCTCCGCCGCATCGTCTTCGTCATGGGAATGGCTGTCCTGGGAGAAATGGCGCAGCTTCAAACCCGGCAAATTTTGCACGGCCACGGAGGGCAGGGTGCGGGTTTTGATCACGCGGGGCATAAAGCCTTCCATGTCCGGGCCGATCCAGTACAGCAAGTCAGCCGACTGAACACGCCGTACGTCGGAGGGGCGCAACGCATAGTTATGCGGCGACGCATTGGGCGGCAACAGCACCTCGGGCTTGCCCACGCCGTCCTGCACAGCCGCGGCAATCAGCTGCAACGGTTTGATGCTGGTCAGTACATTGACCTCGGCCTGAGCCGGGTTAATCACCAACAAACTGGCAGACAAAGCAATAAAAATCGCAAAAATACGGGACACGATGGGCACTCATGGCGGCTGAAACGGGTAACATAATAACGTCTCTCTCGGAAATCGTCGCCGCCCATGTCTATTGCACCGCTTGCCAGCCGTCCCCACGACCACTCTCATTGCGTCCACAGCGCGCTCTCTGAAGCGGACGTTCTGTGCGCGCAAAAGGGCCTGCGCCTGACGGCGTTGCGTCGGCGGGTGCTGGAGCTGGTGTGGCAGAGCCACAAGCCGCTGGGCGCGTATGACATCCTGGCCGTGCTCAGCGAGCAAGACGGCCGCCGCGCTGCGCCGCCGACCGTGTACCGCGCGCTGGACTTCCTCCTGGAAAATGGCCTGGTGCACCGTATTTCGTCGCTCAACGCCTTTATCGGCTGCAGCCATCCCGAGCACGCGCATCAAGGCCAGTTCCTGATCTGCCGCACGTGCCACGCGGCTATCGAGCTTGAACAAAAAACCATCAGTGACGCGATTATCAGCAGCGCACGCGATGTCGGCTTTACTGTCGAAGGGCAAACCGTCGAAGTGCTCGGTTTGTGTTCGGGTTGCCGGGAGGCTTGATGAGCGCTGCGCTGATACGTCTTGAAGGGGTCTGCGTGACCTTTGCCGGGCAAAACGTGCTCGACATGATCGAGTTGAGCGTTGAGCCGGGCCAGATCGTGACCCTGATCGGCCCCAACGGCGCCGGTAAAACCACGCTGGTCAAAGCGGTGCTGGGCCTGCTCAAGCCCACCAGCGGCAGTGTCTGGCGCAAACCCAAGCTGCGCATCGGCTACATGCCGCAAAAACTGCACGTTGACCCTACGTTGCCGCTCTCGGTGCTGCGCTTTTTGCGCCTGGTGCCGGGTGTGGACCGCGCCCAGGCCCTTGCCGCCTTGAAAGAGGTCGGCGCCGAAAAGGTCATCGACAGCCCGGTGCAAAGCGTCTCGGGGGGCGAAATGCAGCGTGTGCTGCTGGCCCGTGCGCTGCTGCGCAAACCCGAGTTGCTGGTGCTCGACGAGCCGGTGCAGGGCGTTGACGTGGCCGGGCAGGCCGAGCTTTACAGCTTGATCACCCGCCTGCGCGACCGTCATGGTTGCGGCGTGCTGATGGTGTCCCACGATTTGCATCTGGTCATGAGCACCACCGATCAGGTGGTGTGCCTCAACCGCCACGTGTGCTGCTCGGGCCACCCGGAGCAGGTGAGTGGCGACCCGGCCTTCGTCGAGCTGTTTGGCAAAAACGCACAAAGCCTGGCGATTTATCACCACCATCACGACCACGCCCATGACTTGCATGGCTCGGTGGTCTCTGAAGGCGCCGCCCCGGCGCACGCCCACGTTCATGGAGAAGGCTGCAAGCATGGCTGATTTTCTGCTTTACGCCCTGCTGGCAGGTTTGTCTTTGGCGGTGGTGGCGGGCCCTTTGGGCTCGTTTGTGGTGTGGCGCCGCATGGCCTATTTCGGCGATACCTTGTCCCACGCCGCCTTGCTGGGCGTGGCGCTGGGCTTTTTGCTGGATGTGAGCCCGACGATTGCCGTGACCGTTGGCTGCCTGTTGCTGGCGGTATTGCTGGTGACGTTGCAGCAGCGTCAGCCACTGGCTTCCGACACACTGCTCGGAATTCTCGCTCCCAGCACCTTGTCCCTTGGGCTGGTGGTACTAAGCTTCATGCATGAAGTGCGGATCGACCTGATGGCTTACCTGTTTGGTGACCTGCTGGCGATCAGCCCGACTGACTTGATGTGGATCATGGGCGGCAGCGCGGTGGTGCTGGCGTTGCTGGTGGCACTGTGGCGGCCTTTACTGGCCATTACCGTGCACGAAGAGCTGGCAACGGTTGAGGGTTTACCCGTCGCAACGCTGCGCATGGCCCTGATGTTGTTGATTGCGGTGGTGATCGCGGTAGCGATGAAGATTGTCGGTGTGCTACTGATTACCTCGTTGCTGATTATCCCTGCTGCTGCCGCCCAACGGCATGCCCGCTCTCCGGAGCAAATGGCGTTTGGCGCGACGTTGCTGGGAATGCTGGCAGTGTGTGGTGGCCTGGCCCTGTCGTGGTTCAAAGACACGCCTGCCGGGCCTTCCATTGTGGTGTGTGCTGCCGCGCTGTTTCTGCTGAGTTTTGTTCTGCCCCGTCGAGGGGTGTAGACTTGCTCGTTTTTTGCGCACTTAGAGAGCCGCAGGAATGAAGCTGTTTAACTCACGTTATGTGCTCCTGGCCGCATTTTCCTTGCTGCTGGGCGCCTGCCAAAGCACGCCAACGGCCGTCAATCAGGTCGAGCAAGCGCGTGCCGGAGCCATCGCACAGCTGGAGCAAAACCTGGCCAGCAGCGAACTCGCGACCGCCGAAGATCAGTTGGCCGCCTTGCAGGCCCAAACCCCGGATGACCCGCAGTTGGTGCAGTACCAGCGTCAATTGGCTGAGGCTTACCTGCAACGCAGCCAGATCGTGCTGCAAAAGGGTGATGTCAACGCCGCTGCGACGGCCTTGAGCCGTGCACGGGCATTAATGCCTAAAGCCCCGGCCCTGACCGGTGGCGTCAACAGCGCCATCACCCAGGCGCGCAAGGCCGAGCTGGATAAAGCCGAAGCAGCACTCAAGGCGGCGGAAGCGCGACCAGCGGCCAAGGTCATTGATCCTGCGGCGCCGTTCACCACCGTTACCTTGAACATCACCGATATTGGCAAACTTCGCCATCAACTGGATTTGATCGCGCAAGACATTGTCAATTATCAGTGCGCGGTCAGCCTGCAGGTGCCACGCACCGCTGATTACCCGTGGCTGGCCACGTTGATCAGCAAACGCGTGAAAAAGCTCGACCCCGGCTTTGACCTGAGCCTTGAGCGTCAGATCATCCGCCATGTGCCTGCGCAAGTGGTACTGACGCCCAGCAAGCCCGAATAAAGAGCGTGGCTGTTGCCCAAGCGCTAATAGCGTTTGGGCAACAGCCAGGCGTCTATCCCTTAAGCCGGAATAGCCTTGACCTTCGGTTCCCGTGCCCAGACGCGATGCTGCGCAATGGCTGCAAAAAACGCCTTCAGGTCCTGAGCGTCCTTGATCGCCAACAACCCGTCATCCACCTGTAAATGCAGCACATCCAGCAGTTGTCTGGCGTCGCCGTGCACAGCGATGGGCTTGAGGTGCTTGTAGGCTTCCAGCAGGTAATGCAACGCCACCCCGTCGCCACTCAGTGCCTTGATCGACTCTGCGCCTCCCGGCACAAACACGGCGTCAAAGGCCACTGACGGCAAACCTTCCATCGAACCGTCCACGTTCAGCAGCTTGCCCTCTGCTGTTTTGACCGGGGCAGACGTCGGCCCCAGCAATTTGGCGTGGGCGCCTTGCGCGGTCAGTGCCTTTTTCAGCGCTTCAATGGCTTTGCCTTCCACACCGTTGGCGGCCAGCACGGCCACTTTGCGGGTTTTGATATTGCCCGGCAGCAAGTTGGCCTGACTCAGCGCGGGCGAAGCGCTGACGCTGGTTTTACGCGCAGGCACAGTGCCCGCCTTCGGTGCGGGCAGCCCCAGGTTTTCTGCGACGCGCCGCGCCAACTCAAGGTCGATGTTGGCCAGGATCTCATCCACCTGGCGTGCGCGGATGTGCTCGCGCTCAACCTTGCCCAATTCAAAGCTGTAGGCCGCGATGATGTGCTCTTGTTCATGTTTGCTCATGCTGTTGAAAAACAGCCGGGCCTGGGAAAAGTGATCGCTGAACGAGTCGCTGCGCTGACGTATTTTGTTGGCGTCAATGCGCTCCGGGTACGACTCAAAGCCCCCGTCTTGCGCAGCGGGCGGGGTTTCTTTCGGCCAGCCGCCATCAATGGAGTTAGGCTCGTAAGACGCACGGCCCTTGTTGATCGTGCTGCGGTGCTGAGCGTCGCGCTGATTGTTGGAAAAAGGGCAGACAGGGCGGTTGATCGGAATCTCGTGGAAATTCGGCCCGCCCAAGCGGCTGATTTGCGTGTCGGTGTACGAAAACAGACGGCCTTGCAGCAGCGGGTCGTTAGAGAAGTCGATGCCCGGCACGATATGCCCAGGGCAGAACGCCACCTGTTCGGTTTCCGCAAAAAAGTTATCAGGGTTGCGGTTAAGGACCATCTTGCCCAGCGGTGTAATCGGCACCTGTTCTTCGGGGATCAGCTTGGTCGGATCAAGAATGTCGAAGTCGAACGTGTGCTCGTCTTCCTCGGCAATGATCTGTACGCCGAATTCCCATTCCGGATAATCGCCGGTTTCAATCGACTCCCACAGATCACGCCGATGGTAATCGGTGTCTTTACCGGCGAGCTTTTGCGCTTCGTCCCACACCAGAGAGCAAGTCCCTACGCTAGGGCGCCAGTGGAATTTAACGAAATGTGATTTCCCCTCGGCGTTGATGAAGCGGAAGGTGTGCACGCCAAAGCCCTGCATGCTGCGCAGGCTTTTCGGGATCGCCCGGTCGGACATCGCCCAGATGACCATGTGCGCAGACTCCGGCACCAGCGAGACAAAATCCCAGAAGGTGTCATGCGCCGAACCGCCGGTGGGCATTTCATTGTGGGGTTCGGGTTTGACCGCATGCACGAAGTCAGGAAACTTGATCGCGTCCTGAATAAAGAACACCGGCATGTTGTTGCCGACCAGGTCGAAGTTGCCTTCATCGGTAAAAAACTTGACTGCAAACCCACGCACGTCACGCACGGTATCGCCCGAGCCCCGGGGGCCCTGAACGGTCGAAAAGCGCACGAATACCGGCGTTTTTTTATCTGGATCTTGCAGGAAACCGGCTTTGGTCAGGGCGCTGTGGGCTTTATAGGTCTGGAAATAGCCGTGAGCGCCGGTTCCGCGTGCGTGGACGATGCGCTCCGGGATTCGCTCGTGGTCAAAATGCGTGATCTTTTCACGCATGATGAAGTCTTCCAGCAGGGACGGGCCACGCGCCCCTGCTTTGAGGGTGTTTTGGTTATCCGCAATCTTCACGCCTTGATTGGTTCTGAGCGCCTGTTGGGTCGCATCGTCGCGGAAGGCTTCGAGGTTTTCCAATTTGACGTTCGTGTTGCCACGATCCAAGGTGTCGGTGCCGGCCATCTGGCTCTTGGGTGAAGACGGTTTTTTGCTACTCATCAGACTAAGCTCCTTGTTGATGAAAGCCCCACGGGCTGGGCTTCTTGGACATATATCCCGTTGCGGGATGTGAGGTGCTGTTAGTACTGACTGGCGCCTGTTGTGGTCGTTCCTTATTTCTGACCATCAGTCGTCTTATCGCCAAATCAAAGGTCTTCGCTCAAATAAATGCTAAGAACCTCTATAAGGACAGGCTAAAATGCGCGCCCGGCTAACCGCTGATCTTCTATTTACGCGCCCCACAAGGTTCGCTACGTGATTGAGTTTCATAACGTTCATAAAACTTACCGGGTCGCCGGTAAGGACATTCCCGCCCTGCACTCCACGAGTTTGCGTGTTGAGAGCGGTCAGGTATTTGGCCTGATTGGCCATTCCGGCGCGGGTAAAAGTACATTGCTGCGCCTGATCAACCGCCTCGAAACACCGAGCGGCGGGCAGATCATCGTCGACAACGAAGACGTGACCGCCATGGATGCCAATGGCCTGCGGCGTTTCCGTCAGCAAGTCGGGATGATCTTCCAGCACTTCAACCTGCTGGCGTCCAAGACCGTTGCTGACAACGTGGCGATGCCGCTGACGCTGGCGGGCGAATTGTCCCGCAGTGAAATCGACCAACGGGTGGCCGAGTTGCTGGCGCGCGTGGGCCTGTCAGACCATGCCAAGAAATACCCGGCGCAACTGTCAGGCGGTCAAAAACAACGCGTGGGCATTGCCCGTGCCTTGTCCACCAAGCCAAAAGTCTTGCTGTGTGACGAAGCCACCAGCGCGCTCGACCCGCAAACCACGGCGTCGGTCCTGCAATTGCTGGCTGAAATTAACCGCGAGCTGAAGCTGACCATCGTGCTCATCACCCACGAGATGGATGTGATCCGCCGTGTGTGTGACGAAGTGGCGGTGATGGACGCTGGCGTGATCGTCGAGCAAGGTCCGGTGGCCGAGGTGTTCTTGCACCCCAAGCACCCGACCACCAAGCGTTTTGTGCAGGAAGACGAGCAGATCGACGAAGGTGAGCAGCGCGATGATTTCGCCCATGTGCCGGGGCGCATTGTGCGCCTGACGTTCCAGGGCCAGGCCACCTACGCGCCGCTGCTGGGCACCATCGCCCGCGAAACGGGTGTGGACTACAGCATCCTGGCGGGTCGGATCGACCGCATCAAAGACACCCCCTACGGGCAACTGACCCTCGCCATCACCGGTGGCGACATGGACGCCGCTTTCGCCCGCTTTACCGCGGCTGACGTCCATATGGAGGTACTGCGTTAATGGACTCTTTACTGAGCTTTTTCACCAATATCGATTGGTTCGAAATCTGGCTGGCCACCGGCGATACCTTGATGATGCTCGGCGGCTCGCTGCTGTTCACCATCCTGCTGGGCCTGCCGCTGGGCGTGCTGCTGTTTCTGTGCAGCCCGCGCCAACTGTTTGAACAAAAAACCGTGTACGCCCTGCTGTCGCTGCTGGTGAACATTCTGCGTTCGTTGCCGTTCATCATCCTGTTGATCGTGATGATCCCGTTCACCGTGTTAATTACCGGCACCTCGCTGGGCGTCGCGGGTGCGATTCCGCCTTTGGTGGTCGGTGCAACCCCGTTCTTCGCCCGTCTGGTAGAAACGGCCTTGCGTGAAGTTGACCGTGGCATCATCGAAGCCACCCAGTCGATGGGCGCCAGCACCCGTCAGATCATTACCAGCGCCTTGCTGCCAGAAGCCCGCCCGGGCATTTTTGCAGCGATTACCGTGACCGCGATTACGCTGGTGTCCTACACCGCCATGGCGGGTGTGGTGGGTGCGGGCGGCCTCGGGGACCTGGCGATTCGTTTCGGCTACCAACGTTTCCAGACTGACGTGATGATTGTCACGGTGGTGCTGTTGTTGATTCTGGTGCAGATTCTGCAAACCGTCGGTGATCGGCTGGTGGTGCACTTCTCGCGCAAGTAAGGCCTCGCTTTAAACACATAATAGCCAGCGCTGTGCTGGCAGATACCTGGAGTCAGGTGTTCACAAGGAGCTGTTGAATGAAGAAGTTATTTGCTGCTGTGGCCGCTGTAGCGGCATTTTCTGCCCACGCAGGTGATCTGTCGGTGGCAGCGACTCCGGTCCCTCATGCTGAGATCCTGGAGTTCGTTAAGCCGGCTCTGGCTAAAGAGGGCGTGAACCTCAAGGTCAAAGTGTTCACTGACTACGTTCAACCCAACGTACAAGTGGCGGAAAAGCGTCTGGACGCCAACTTCTTCCAGCACCAGCCTTACCTGGATGAGTTCAACAAATCCAAAGGCACTGACCTGGTCAGCGTAGCGGCCGTGCACCTTGAGCCGCTGGGCGCGTACTCCAGCAAATACAAAAAGCTTGATGAGCTTAAAGACGGCGCCACCGTGGTGATCCCGAACGATGCCACCAACGGCGGCCGTGCGCTGTTGCTGCTGGACAAGGCGGGGTTGATCAAGCTCAAGGACTCGAAAAACATCCTGTCGACGCCAAAAGACATCGTTGAAAACAAGAAAAACCTGAAATTCCGCGAGCTTGAAGCAGCGACGATTCCACGCGTGCTGACCCAGGTTGATCTGGCGCTGATCAACACCAACTACGCGCTGGAAGCCAAGCTGAACCCGGAAAAAGACGCACTGGTCATTGAAGGCAGCGACTCGCCTTACGTGAACATCCTGGTTGCACGCCCGGACGACAAAGACTCTGAAGACATGAAAAAGCTGGTCGCTGCCCTGCACACGCCAGAAGTGAAAGCCTTCATTCTTGAGAAGTACAAAGGCGCCATCCTGCCGGCGTTCTGATACCGATGATCCGGGCAAACCCGATCCCCTTGTGGGAGCGGGCTTGCTCGCGATTCATACCATTGAATCCTGATGACACACCTTGGTGATCCCATCGCGAGCAAGCCCGCTCCCACCGATGTGTGTACTAATCCCTTACTTCCTCTCTACCAGCCCCGGCAACTGGGCAACCATCTTTTGCGTGTTGAACGGCGCGCGGATAAAACCACGTTGAGTGCCGTCCGGCCCGATCAGCGCCAGGTTACCGCTGTGATCCACGGTGTAGTTCGGCTTGCTGGTATCTGGCGGGATAAACGGGATGCTCACGGCGTTCGCCAATGTTTGCAGTTGCTCGGTTGAGCCCGGCGTCAGACCGACAAATTGCGGGTCGAAGTAGCTCAGGTATTTTTTGAGCTGCTGCGGGGTGTCCCGGTTCGGGTCGACACTCACCAGCACCACTTGCAGCTTGTCCTGGACCGCTTTTGGCAGCTCGCTTTTGATCTGGCGCAACTGGGAAAGCGTGGTCGGGCAGATGTCCGGGCAGTAGGTGTAGCCAAAAAACAGCAGGCTCCACTTGTCCTTCAGCTCATTAATAAGCACCGGCTGACCGTCCTGGTTGGTCAGGGTGATGGCCGGTAGATGGCGACTTTGTGGCAGCAGAATAATCCCGGCCTCGGTCAGCGCCGTGTTGTTGCCCTGACTGCTGCGCGACATCAGGCTGTTGAAGATCAGCCCCATGATCAACGCTAGCAGCGCGACCAGGATAAAGACGTTTCTTTGGGTTTTAGTCATAGGTTCATCACAACGTAGTGGTCGATAAACAACGCGAGAAGACAGCGTACGTGAAGGCCGGGCTAACAGCCTGTGGCCCATTGCCACGGTACAACACTGATCGGTTAAGATGCGCGCCCAAAATGAAAACCTGACCCCCGCGACAAATGGCACTCACTGCCCGATTAAAAAATGACCGACAATACGCCCCCTGAAAAAAAGGCCCTCTTTTGCAGTGAGCGTCTTTTAAAGCACTTCCCTGATTCAGCGCCCCCCTTGGAGTTCCCATGAACACCGCCGATATTCGCGCGCAGATCTCGCGTGCCCAAGAACTTGATGCCAAAAGTGGCCTGCTCACCCAGCATTTGACGACCCGCCTTCCCCGCCTGCATTCGGCGATTCAGCTACCTGAATCCGATCGGAACGCGGTAATGACCCGTTTTGTCAGCGCCTATATCGACCAGGTGCCGGACTTGCTCGATGCAGCCCATGCGGTCGCTCGCGAGGCGGGTATCGAATCACAGATCGAGCCTGTACTGAAAATTGCCGAGCAGTTTTTTGTTCAGCCCCCGTCACTGCTGGACGGTCATGAAGGGCTTGAAGGTTTACTCGACGAAGCGTACCTGGCGCACCGGTTGGTTGAAGAGGTCAACGATCTCTACATCAAGCACTTTCAGCAGCCGTTGATCCCGCTGGACATGACCGTGGCCAACGTGATTGCTCACCACTTGGTCGGCGAGGCGTTTGCCAACCAGCTCGATGAGGCTGTGCATCACGCGGTGGATGAACTGCTTGATGAAGAAAGCTTTGCGCTGGAGTCGGTTGAAGCCTATCGCGGCAAGCTCACCAGCCCGGACACGCGGGCTGCATGGGAGCGTTGGCCGTGCCTGTCCAAGCAATTGGGCGTCGGCCTGGCGTTGTAATCCCCCGCTTGCCTCGTGATCTTTTAACGGGCAAAAGATCACGAGGCCCGCTTCTGCCGTCCGGGGTTAAAACCGGGCTTTAGGCGTTGCGCTCGGGATCGGGTTGGTTCCGTCCAGCGGGCGGAAGGTGCCGGTGTCGGCGTCGTAAGCCTTGATCGCGCTGGTCTCGATGTCATAGACCCAGCCATGAATGAACAAATGCCCGCTGGCCATGCGCGACGCCACGGACGGGTGGGTGCGCAAGTGTTGCAGCTGGGCGATCACGTTTTCTTCCGTCAGCACGTGCATGCTTTCGGACTCGTTGGCGCAGTTGCAGTTGTCCTGCACCATGGTTTTCGCCACTTCTACGTGATGCAGCCAGGCTTTTACCGTCGGCATCTTTTTCAGCGAGGCCGGGTTGAGTACAGCGCGCATCGCGCCGCAATCCGAATGCCCGCAAATGATGATGTGCTGCACGCCCAATGCCAGCACCGCGTACTCAATGGCGGTGGAAACGCCACCGTTCATCTGGCCGTAAGGCGGAACGACGTTGCCCACGTTACGCGTCACAAACAGATCGCCCGGTGCACTTTGAGTGATCAGTTCCGGGACGATGCGCGAGTCGGCGCAGGCAATAAACATCGCGCGCGGGCTTTGTGCCGTGGCGAGCTTTTTGAAGAAGGCTTCCTGTTCAGGAAAGATCTCGTGATGGAAGTGTAAAAAACCATCCACGATGTGGTGCAAGGCCGCATCGGCACTTTCGGCGGGTGAAGTGTTGGCGGTAGAGGCAGTGGGTTGTGGTTTCTGCTTGTCGCTCATATAAATCCCCTGGGCAAAGTGGCACCGGATGTTACACGCACACACCGTAAAACTGTAGTCGCTGCCGCAGGCTGCGAAGGGTTGCGAAGCAACCCGTTTCTCAAATTACCGCAGACCTTCGCAGCCTTCGGCAGCGACTACGCCATCAGGAAATATCGGCCAACGCCTGCGCAGCTTCGGCCAGTTCCAGCTCATTGAACACCTGAACTCCGGCAGCGCTGAGCAGGGCAGCGGTCACGCCCTGGCCTGCCACCTTAGTGCCGCTGAAGCTGCCGTCGTAGGTCAGTCGATTGCCACACGACGGGCTGTTGGCCTTGAGGATAGCAATGCGAATGCCATGCTGTTTGACCAACTCCAGCGCCTGCTGGGCGCCGGACACAAAGGCTGCGGTCACGTCCTCGCCGTCGGTGGTGATGACCGGCGCGCGGCCGCTGAGGACTTCAACCCCTTGCCCGCCCGGAATTTCGGCTGCCGCACGCGGGGTGGGCAAGCCACCGGCGACTTCCGGGCACAGCGCTATCACGCGGCCTTCGTCCTGCCATTTCGCCAACTGGTCATAGGGGCCGCTGGCGCCGCCGTCATAGCGCACGCGATGGCCCAGCAGGCAGCGGCTGACCAGCACTTTGGCGCTCATAGCAGCACCTCGGTGGCGCGACGTCGGAACCAGCCGGTCAATGACAGCCGGTCGCGGGTAGCGGGCAGCACTTCATGGGGGATCTCGCCCGACAGGAACACCACCAGGCAGCCACCGGTCGGCAACACGTCGTAATCGCCCCTGTCATCAAGGTACATGCGCAAGTGCCCGCCGTGCTCAGGCAGCCAGGACTGATTGAGGTAGAGCACCGCCGACACCATGCGCCGGTCGTCGTCGCGAAAGCGGTCCAGGTGCTTGAGGTAAAACGCACCGGGCGGGTAGAGCGCGAAGTGACTTTCAAAGTCCTCCAGGCCCAAAAAAAGCCTGCGATTCATGGCGATTCGCAGGCTTTCCATTAACCCTAAGTACTTGTCGCAGGCTAAAGCCTCTCCCTGCTCCAGCCATTGAATATGGTCGCCGCGGATGCCCTCGCGAACCTCTTGCGCCGGGCCACGGCCAACGGCCGCTGGGGTCAATTCGCCTTCAGTTGCACGTTTATGGCACTCAGCCGCCAGTTCGAGGGTCAAAGCCTCGGGCATAAAAATGTTTTGCTGTGACCATCCCTGCGCGTACAGGTCGTCGACGATGCGTAGCAACAGCGGGTGATCAGAGGGTATTTGCATGGCGCGCATAATATCGATACGCCTGAAAATCTGACAGCTCCGTCTAGCTGGCCACGCAGAAATATTTCATCTGGTCATTTAAAGCCTCTGGGGCGAGACGAATTCTCGACAAGTCCTACGCTGGCCCCGGACAATAGCGCCTAGCTGACAGGAGTCCTTCATGCGCCGCTTGTTTTTACTGTTAATGATGTGTTGTTCGTTACCCGCATGGGCAGACCACCTCGATGATCTATTCACCGTTGCCGGTTGGCCTGAGCAACGCGCGCATTTCACTGACGCCCTTAATGCCGCTCAAGAGCGCTACCGCAACAACTTGCCGCCTGCGGTTTATCAGGCGCTGGTCAACAACAGCAGCCAGCGTTTTGCCGCGCAGGCGATGGACCAGCGAGCCAAAGGGCAGATGCGCGAGAAGCTGCCGAATCCTGATCCAGCCCTGGCTTTTTTCCAGACAGAGCTGGGCCGTAAAATTGTGGCCGCTGAATTGTTGGCCACCCGCCGTGATCAGTTGGCCAAGCACGCGCAAGGCTTGCCGCGGGTTGAGGCGAGCGCCACGCGTCAGTTGCTGATTAACCATTTGTCCAATGCCTTGCCAGCGAGCGAGGCAGGGGCTGAGGTCACGCTGGCCATTGCCGGTGTGGCGGCAGACAGCCTGAGTGCGATGATTCCTGGCCTGCTGGGCAGCACACAGGTACAAGGCGCGCTCAACGGCCAGCGCCAGCGGCTGATGGAGCAGATCGCAGGGGAGCTGGATAACACGTTGTTGTACGTGTACCGCGACTTGTCGGACCCGGAGCTGGAAGAGTTTGTGACGTTCGCGGAGTCGCCTGACGGCAAAACCTACTACCTGGCCGCGTTGGCTGCGATTCGCGCCGGCTTGGCTGTAGGGCAAAGCACTTCTAGCCTGGCCCAATAACGGTGCGTTAAACCAGCACCTGCCGGGTGCTGGCAATGTACTCATGCACCAGCTTCTCCGCGCTGGGGTGAATCATCTCCAGCGGGCGGCGGCCATTGGGGCAGGGCAGCGTCGGCGTGGTGCCGAACAGACGACAAATAAGCGGGCGTTCGTCATACACCGTGCAGCCGTTCGGCCCCAGGTGCACACAGTTCAGCTCATTCAGGGCGGCTTCTTGCTCGGCTGCGGTCTTGCGCGGCAAACGGGCCATTTCTTCCGATGACGTGGTCACAGGCCCACAGCAGTCATGGCAACCCGGCACGCATTCAAACGACGGAATTTGCTGCCTGAGAAAGCGGATTTTATGACTGTTGCAGCTCATTTATTGCCCATTGCACGTGAAAAGGCCGCAGAGTCTGCCTGAAAAGCAGCGGCCTAGACAGCATCGTACGGCCGGTCTTGCCCCTCGCGATTGGCACGGCTTATGCTCCGTAAAATTTTCCAAACATAAACAATCAGGATTACGCACATGAGCGCCCCCGTTCAGCGCAGCCAGCACACCGCCTCTTATTACGCCGCCAGCAGCTTGCCGCAGCCTGACCATCCGGTGTTGCAAGGTGACGTGGTGGCCGATGTGTGCGTGGTCGGTGGCGGGTTTTCCGGGCTGAACACGGCGCTGGAACTGGCCGAGCGCGGCATGAGCGTAGTCCTGCTTGAAGCCCATAAAATCGGTTGGGGTGCCAGCGGGCGTAACGGCGGGCAACTGATTCGCGGTGTCGGCCATGGCCTGGACCAGTTTGAAGGGGTGATCGGCAAAGACGGCGTGCGGCAAATGAAGCTCATGGGGCTGGAGGCGGTTGAGATCGTCCGCCAGCGCGTCGAGCGGTTCAACATCGCCTGCGACCTGACCTGGGGTTACTGCGACTTGGCCAACAAGCCCCGCGACCTCGAAGGCTTTGCCGAGGAGGCGCAAGAACTCCGCGACTTGGGCTATCGCCACGAAACCCGCCTGCTGCAAGCCAACGAAGTGCACACCGTGGTGGGCTCGGATCGTTACGTGGGCGGGTTTATCGACATGGGCTCGGGCCACCTGCACCCGCTTAACCTGGCCTTGGGTGAGGCCGCTGCTGCGGCTCAGCTGGGCGTAAAACTGTTCGAACACTCGGCCGTCACCCGTATCGATTACGGCCCCGAAGTGCGTGTGCACACCGCGCAAGGCTCGGTCCGCGCGAAAACCCTGGTGCTGGGCTGCAACGCTTACCTTCAGGGTTTGAACCCGCACCTCAGCGGGAAAGTCCTGCCGGCGGGCAGCTACATCATTGCCACCGAGCCGTTGACCCAAGCGCAGGCCCACGCCTTGCTGCCGCAAAACATGGCGGTGTGCGATCAGCGCGTGGCGCTGGATTACTACCGGCTCTCGGCGGATCGCCGCTTGCTGTTCGGCGGTGCCTGCCATTATTCGGGCCGCGACCCGCAGGACATTGGTGCTTACATGCGGCCCAAGATGCTGGACGTGTTCCCGCACCTTAAAGACGTGAAGATTGATTACCAGTGGGGCGGCATGATCGGGATTGGCGCCAACCGTTTGCCGCAGATTGGCCGCCTGCCGGACCAACCCAACGTGTATTACGCCCAGGCGTACTCAGGCCACGGGGTGAACGCCACGCACCTGGCGGGCAAGTTGCTGGCCGAAGCCATCAGCGGCCAGCACAGCACCGGTTTTGATCTGTTTAATCAGGTCCCGCACATCACCTTCCCGGGCGGCAAATACCTGCGCTCGCCGTTGCTGGCGCTGGGTATGCTCTGGCACCGGCTCAAAGAACTCGCCTGATTGCTGTAGGAGCGAGCTTGTCTCGCGATCTTTTGATCTTTAAAAGATCGCGAGGCAAGCCCGCTCCTACAAAGATGTATCAAGAGCGCCAAAACGGTTTGCGGCCTTCGTGTCTGGCCACTTCGGCACTCAAGCCCACGTCTTGCAGTTGCTGCGCGTCCAGCTTGCGCAAGGCGCGGCGGGTGCGGGAGCGATGCCAGAACAGACTCCAGCGTCCCAGGTGCGTAGGCTGGCTGTTAGGTTTCGGGTGTACATCGCTAAAGGCATTCATCGCGCAGCTCCTTTTGACTCCATTGCATTGAGTCAGCATGATGGCCTTACGCCGAAAACCATGACAGATTCAGCATTCAGCTATTAACTGCATACAGATGCGGGCTTTTAAGCGCTGAATCCTTGGTTTTTACCCTATCTGTACTGGTCCTCCTTTCAAGAGCCCCGCCATGACCCTTTACATCAACCTCGCCGAGTTGCTGGGTACACGCATCAAGCAGGGCTTTTACCGGCCCGGCGACCGCCTGCCGTCGGTGCGGGCCTTGAGCGTCGAGCACGGTGTCAGCTTGAGCACGGTGCAGCAGGCGTATCGCGTGCTGGAGGACCAGGCACTGGCGTTGCCGCGCCCCAAGTCGGGTTATTTCGTGCCGATGGAGCGCGAGTTGCCCGCTTTACCGGGCATGGGCAAACCGGCGCAGCGCCCGGTGGAGATCTCTCAGTGGGAGCAGGTGCTGGAGCTGGTGCGTTCGGTGCCGCAAAAAGACGTCATACAGCTGGGACGCGGCATGCCGGACGTATACACGCCGACCATCAAGCCGCTGCTGCGCAGCCTGGCGCAGATCAGCCGGCGCCTCGATTTGCCCGGCCTGCATTACGACAACGTCTACGGCGTGTTGGCCTTGCGTGAGCAAATCGCGCGCTTGTTGCTCGACTCAGGCTGCCAGTTGGGCGCTCAGGATCTGGTGATTACCACCGGGTGCCATGAAGCCCTGTCGTGCAGCATTCGGGCGGTGTGTGAGCCGGGCGATATTGTTGCGGTCGACTCGCCGAGCTTTCACGGCGCCATGCAAACCCTCAAGGGGTTGGGCATGAAAGCGCTGGAGATCCCCACCGATCCGCTCACCGGCATCAGCCTCGAAGCGCTCGAACTGGCGCTGGAGCAGTGGCCGATCAAGGCGATTCAGGTCACCCCCAGTTGCAACAACCCGCTGGGCTACATCATGCCCGAGGCGCGCAAGCGGGCGCTGGTGGCCTTGGCGCAGCGCTTTGATGTGGCCATTATCGAGGATGATGTGTACGGCGAGCTGGCCTACACCTACCCGCGTCCGCGTACTGTGAAGTCGTTCGACGATGATGGCCGCGTGCTTTTATGCAGTTCGTTTTCCAAGACCCTGGCACCCGGTCTGCGCGTGGGCTGGGTCGCGCCGGGACGGTATCTGGAGCGGGTGCTGCACATGAAATACATCAACACCGGCTCAACGGCACCGCACCCGCAACTGGCCGTGGCCGAGTTCTTGAAAAATGGCCATTTCGAGCCCCATTTGCGCAAGATGCGCACGCAATACCAGCGTAATCGCGACTTGATGCTCGGTTGGGTCAGCCGCTATTTTCCGCCGGGCACCCGCGCCAGCCGACCTCAGGGTAGCTTTTTGCTCTGGCTGGAGCTGCCAGACGGTTTCGACAGTTTGCGCCTCAACCGCGCGTTGCTGGCGCAAGGCGTACAGATTGCCGTGGGCAGTATTTTTTCGGCGTCCGGCAAGTACCGTCATTGTTTACGAATGAACTACGCTGCCAAACCGACGCTCCAGATCGAAGAAGCGGTGCGTAAAGTCGGTGAAGCTGCCAGCGCGCTGTTGGCACAAGCCGCAAATCATGCCGAGCATTAATGGGGCACCACACGTTGAAATCACTGTGCATATTGCTGTTCGCGTTGTGGCTGGGAGGGTGTAGCACCGTGCAAGTCAACCGTGAGCCGAGTCAGGCATTACCGGCGTCGGGCTCGGCCTTTGGCCGTTCGATTCAGGATCAGGCGGCGGCGTATCAAGGCCGCTCGGGGTTTCGTTTATTGCCCAGGGGCAGTGAAGCGTTTTGGGCACGCGCCGAGCTGATCCGCAACGCGCAGACCAGCCTCGATTTGCAGTACTACATCGTCCATGACGGGCTCAGTACGCGCATGTTGATCGACGAGTTGCTCAAGGCCGCGGATCGCGGGGTGCGCGTGCGCATCTTGCTGGATGACACTGCCAGCGATGGGCTGGACGACATTCTGGCGACCCTTGCGGCCCATCCCAACATTCAAATCCGCCTGTTCAACCCGTTGCAACTGGGCCGCAGTACCGGCGTGACCCGGGCCATGGGGCGGCTGTTCAATCTGTCGCGCCAGCACCGGCGCATGCACAACAAGCTGTGGCTGGCCGACAACAGCGTGGCGATTGTGGGCGGGCGCAATCTGGGCGATGAGTATTTCGATGCCGAACCGGATTTGAACTTCACCGACATCGACCTGCTCAGTGTGGGGCCGGTGGCTGAACAGCTGGGACACAGTTTTGACCAGTACTGGAACAGCGCGCTGAGCCAGCCGATTGGCGATTTTGTTTCTTCGCGGCTGTCCCACGTGGAGTTGACCAAGGCCCGTGGCGCGCTGGAGGCTTCGCTCAAACAGTCGAAAGCGGCGCATCAGGCGCTGTATCAGCAACTCGCCGCTTACGAAACCGATCCGCAACTGGACGTGTGGCGCAGCGAGTTGATTTGGGCGTGGAACCAGGCGCTGTGGGATGCACCGAGCAAGGTGCTGGCGGAGGGCGAGCCGGATCCGCACTTATTGCTGACCACCCAATTGGCCCCGGACCTTTCCGGGGTCAACAAAGAGCTGATTTTGATTTCGGCGTATTTTGTGCCTGGCGAGACGGGCTTGGTGTACCTGACCGGGCGCGCCGATGCCGGGGTTGATGTGCGCTTGCTGACCAATTCGCTGGAGGCCACGGACGTGCCGATTGTGCACGGTGGCTACGCGCCGTATCGCAAGGCGCTGCTGGAACATGGGGTCAAGCTGTATGAGCTGCGCCGTCAGCCGGGGAGCACGGGCGGCAGCGGGTTGCACCTGTTCAAGCCGGGCTTGAGTTCTGATTCGAGTTTGCACAGCAAGGCGATGATCTTCGATCAGCGCAAGTCGTTTATCGGCTCGTTCAATTTCGACCCGCGCTCGGGTTTGTGGAACACCGAAGTCGGCGTGTTGGTGGACAGCCCGGAACTGGCCGCCCAGGCGCGCGACCTGGCCTTGCAAGGTATGTCGCACGCGTTGAGTTATGAGCCGGTGCTGGAGAAAGGGCAGATCGTCTGGGTGACCGAAGATCACGGCCAGTTGCACACCCTGACCTGCGAGCCGGGCAGTTGGTGGCGCCGGCTAAATGCGTGGTTCAGCAAGACGGTTGGGCTGGAGAAGATGTTGTAGTGCTAGGTGGCAGTTTGCTCCGCCCCGAATGCGCCTTGGCGCAGTACCAATATCACCAGGCCAAATGCCCCGGCGGCCATAAACAGCGGCAAGGCGTGGCCGCTGATCCATTGGCTGCCAGCGCCTGCAGCCAGCGGCCCGATCAGGCAGCCAATGCCCCACAACTGCGCCACGTGGGCGTTGGCCCGCACCAGGGCGTCGTCGCGGTAGCGTTCGCCAATCAAGATCAGTGACAAGGTAAACAGCCCGCCCGCGCTGGCGCCAAAAATCACCCACAGCGGCCAGATCAGCAAAGTGTTGAGTAGCAAAGGCACTGCCAGGCTCGACAGCATCAGCAGGACCGCATAACCGGTAAACAGCGAGCGCCGTGACACACGGTCTGCCAGCGCGCCAATCGGCAGTTGCAGCAGGGCATCGCCCACCACCACGGTGCTGACCATCGCCAGAGCGATGTCGGCAGTAAAGCCCTGGCGCAGGCAATAGATCGGCAGCAACGTCAGAATCATCGCCTCAAAGGCGGCAAACAGCGCCACGGCCCAGGCAATGGCTGGCAAGCCGCGACAGAACTCCAGCAAGTCCTTGAAAGTCACGCGATACGCTTCAGTGACGGGCGCGCCGTCGCGGCCCAGCAACAGCAAGGGCGCCAGTGTCAGCAGAGCCACGCCGATCCAGAAGCCGTAGTCGCCCTCTGAGCCCACCACGCCCAGCAACAGCGGCCCGGACAGTTGGCTCAGGGCGTACGCGCAGCCATACAGTGCGACTAGGCGGCCGCGCCATTGCTCGACCACCAGTTGGTTGATCCAGCTTTCGCCCAAAATAAAAATGACCGTGAGTACCACCCCGATCAGCAGGCGCAGCACCAGCCACACCGGGTAGCTGGGCAGCAACGCCAGCAAGCCGATCGACAGGGCCCCGGCCCATAAGCACAGACGCATCAGGGCCGGTGTGCCCACGCGTGCCGCGAGCTTGCTGGCCACGCTGGCGCCTACCAGCACGCCGATGGCCGGCATGGCGGCCATCACGCCAATGGCAAACCCGCCGTAGCCCCAGCTTTCGAGCCGGAACGACACCAGCGGCATGCTCACGCCCAGCGCCAAACCGACGCTGAGCACGGAGGCCAGCACGGCAAAATAGGTCGCCCAACGCATGTCTGTGCTCCCAAAAAAGGTCAATGCAACGTGAGAGCGGGCTTGCTCGCGATGCCAGCGCAGCGAAGCGCCAGTACCGCGGGCAAGCCCGCTCCCACAGGGTGTTACACGTGTTGTGTTACAGCTTGATCCAGGTGGATTTCAGCTCGGTGTACTTGTCGAACGCGTGCAGCGACTTGTCGCGACCGTTACCCGACTGTTTGAAGCCACCAAACGGCGCGGTCATGTCGCCGCCATCGTATTGGTTGACCCACACGCTGCCAGCGCGCAGGGCTTTGGCGGTCAGGTGCGCCTTGGAGATGTCCGCTGTCCACACCGCTGCGGCCAGGCCGTATGGCGTGTCGTTGGCAATCTGGATGGCTTCGGCGGCGGTGTCGAAAGCAATCACCGACAGGACTGGGCCGAAGATTTCTTCCTGGGCGATTTTCATCGCGTTGCTCACGCCGTCGAAAATGGTCGGCTCAACGTAGGTGCCGCCGGTTTCCTGGAGGATCTGCTTGCCGCCGGTGACCAGTTTGGCGCCTTCGCTGTGACCCGACTGGATGTACGACAGCACGGTGTTCATTTGCTGGGTGTCGACCAGCGCGCCCACGGTGGTCGATGGGTCCAGCGGGTTGCCCGGCTTCCACTCTTTGAGCGCTTCGATAACCAGCGGCAGGAAAGTGTCTTTGATCGAACGTTCGACCAGCAGGCGCGAACCGGCGGTGCAGACTTCACCCTGGTTGAAGGCAATGGCGCTGGCCGCCGCCTTGGCCGCAGCGTGCAGGTCCGGGGCGTCGGCAAAGACGATGTTCGGGCTCTTGCCGCCGGCTTCGAGCCAGACGCGTTTCATGTTGGACTCGCCCGAGTAAATCAGCAGTTGCTTGGCGATTTTGGTCGAGCCGGTGAACACCAGGGTGTCGACGTCATTGTGCAAGGCCAGCGCCTTGCCGACGGTGTGGCCGTAGCCCGGCAGCACGTTCAGCACGCCAGCAGGAATACCGGCTTCAACGGCCAATGCCGCGATGCGGATGGCGGTCAGCGGGGATTTTTCGGACGGTTTGAGGATCACCGAGTTACCGGTCGACAGGGCCGGGCCGAGTTTCCAGCAGGCCATCATCAGCGGGAAGTTCCACGGCACGATGGCGCCAACCACGCCCACTGCTTCGCGGGTAACCAGGCCGAGCTGATTGTGCGGGGTGGCGGCCACTTCGTCGTAAATCTTGTCGATGGCCTCACCGCTCCAGCTCAGGGCATTGGCAGCGCCTGGCACGTCGATGTTCAGCGAGTCGCTGATCGGTTTGCCCATGTCCAGGGTTTCAAGCAGGGCCAGCTCTTCGGCGTGTTGCTTGAGCAGGCCGGCAAAGCGGATCATCACGGCTTTACGTTTGGCTGGCGCCAGACGGGACCAGGCGCCGGATTCGAAGGTCGCACGCGCGTTTTCTACAGCGCGTTGGGCGTCTGCGCTATCGCAGCTGGCAACCTTGCCCAGCAAGCGGCCATCGACCGGGCTGAGGCACTCGAACGTTTCTTTGGAGACCGCGTCGGTGTATTCACCGTTGATGAAGGCGCGACCTTCGATTTTCAGCTGTTGGGCACGTTGTTCCCAGTCACTACGCGTCAGGGTGGTCATTCGAGTGTCCTCCTCTTGATTGAAATACCTACGCCAGCGCGAGTGTAGCGTGGCGTGTCCGGAATGCTGGCCAATCATCCAGAATGATCGGCACGAGGCATGTGCCACCCTAAACCAGTGTCCTGGGGACTTTCAATATATTTGACAGAGAGGTCGTAAACAGCATGGCTTGTTCGTTTTAATAAACATAGACTTCAGGCTTTCACGCCTATCACGCTGTTATTTCGGGGGGATCAATCAATGAGCATTGAAAACGTCGTCGACTTCAACACCGCCAATACCCAAGCCGAGCGTTACACACCGGCCCCCGAGAAGCTCTTGAAGGGCAACCCTGAGCAGATTTTGCATAACCATTACGCCAGCGACTGTGGGCAATTAAATGCCGGCATGTGGGAAAGCGACGTGGGCCAGTGGGAGGTCAATTTCACTGAGCATGAATATTGTGAAATTGTGCAGGGCGTTTCGGTATTGCGTGACCGAGAAGGTAACGCCAAGACCCTGCGTGCGGGTGATCGTTTTGTCATCCCGGCGGGGTTCAAGGGCACGTGGGAAGTGCTTGAGCCATGTCGGAAGTTTTACGTGGCGTTTGAGCAGGAGTCCTGATACGCCCTGTTTAGAGCCATCAAAAGCCCTGCCATTCACGGATGGCAGGGCTTTTTTATTGTTCGTCATCAGATGCGTGGCGCACAGATCTTGAAACAGCTGGCCCCGGCCTGCCGGGTCAATCTGAGCCAGTCTCTAAAGGCGAAGGCGGCTCACGGAATGAGTACGCCGTGACGGGTGATTTCACCTTTCACACTTATTAGGTAAGGATTATTTATGACTGCTTTTACAACGTTAAAAGGTGTTCTGCTGGCAGGTGCTGTGGCTTTGGGGGCAGTGCCTTTAACCGCTGTGGCGAACGAAAACGGCAAGTGCAACACCAACCTGGCGATCAACTACCTGGTTCCACCTCAGGCGACACCTGAGGTCGTCGAATTTTTGCGCACCAGCTACGGCGCCAAAGATGTTCGCATCGAGCATCCGGGCAAAGGTTACACCAAAGAGTACAACGCATACCGCCTGCGCGTGCTGGTCGATGACCAGAATCGAGTGGGTAGCCAGATCTGCGGTTAAACCCGCATTGGCTGTTCTGTAGGCAACAAAAAAGGCCCGTATCGTGAGATAGGGGCCTTTTTTGTAGAAGAAAAACCAATTACTTGATTTTGGCTTCTTTGTAGATAACGTGCTTGCGAACCCGCGGATCGAATTTTTTGATTTCGATTTTGTCCGGAGTGGTGCGCTTGTTCTTATCTGTGGTGTAGAAATGGCCTGTACCAGCGCTCGACACCAAACGGATCAATTCACGCATGATTAGCTCCCTTAGATCTTGCCAGCGCGACGGATTTCGGCCAGCACGACAGTGATGCCACGCTTGTCGATGATACGCATGCCTTTAGCAGATACGCGCAGACGCACGAAACGTTTCTCTTCTTCAACCCAGAAGCGGTGATGCTGCAGGTTCGGCAGGAAACGACGACGGGTTTTGTTATTTGCGTGGGAAATGTTATTCCCAGTCACCGGACCCTTACCGGTAACTTGACAGACTCTCGACATGCCTCAGCCCTCTAAAACCACATGCCCAACCCGGCATGGGTTGGCCGCTTAATCTCTCAGTCATTTGGCGCCAGGCGCCGCGTTTCTTTAAGGGTCTTACCGGCTACACCTACAAACGAAGGAACCGGGCCCCTAGAAAAGAGCGCTGCTTTATACCAGAAAGACTAAAGCGCAACAACATGCAGTGTGATTTCTAGTGATTAATAAAGGCCGCATTCTAGCTGCAATCCACGGTAAAGCCTATGCCGGACGTGCGGCGACCGCTCGTCGCGAGATGAAAGGTTTCAGGTGAGGTGCCGGCCAATTTCGATACGGGCCTTAACAAACGTAGTCGCTGCCGAAGGCTGCGTGGTTGAAGATATTGCGGTCTTCTCATGAAGGGAGATCAAAAGATCGCAGCCTTCGGCAGCTCCAACGATTATTCGATGCTATTAAAAAGTAGTCATTTGGCAATCAGAACACTAGGGTAGGCGTTTTCCAGACTGCACTTGCAGATGGGCCAACGACTTGCAAAGGAATCAGAATATGCGTCTCGCTGCTGCCCCCTTTTTGCTCACCCTGTGCCTGAGCCCGTTGGCTCATGCAGCCACCTTGAGTGTGTGCACCGAGGCAAGCCCGGAAGGGTTCGATGTAGTGCAGTACAACTCGCTCACCACCACCAATGCTTCGGCAGACGTGCTGATGAACAGCCTGGTGAACTATGACGCCAAAGCGGCCAAGTTGGTGCCGGGCCTGGCGCAAAGCTGGTCAGTGTCGCCTGACGGCCTTGTGTACGAGTTCAAGCTGCACCCCGGGGTCAAGTTCCACACCACGCCTTACTTTACGCCGACGCGTGAGTTGAACGCCGATGACGTGCGTTTCAGCTTCGAGCGCATGCTCGACCCGGCCAACCCGTGGCACAAAGTAGCGCAGAGCGGCTTCCCGCATGCGCAGTCGCTGCAGTTGCCCGAGCTGATCAAGAAGATTGAGACCCCGGATCCGCTGACGGTGCGTTTTACTCTCAGCCACCCGGACTCCACCTTCCTGCCGGCCTTGAGCATGGGCTTTGCGTCGATCTATTCGGCTGAATACGCCGACAAATTGCTCAAGGCGGGGACCCCTGAGCTGATGAACAGTCAGCCCATCGGGACGGGGCCGTTTGTGTTCAGCCGTTACCAGAAGGATGCCGTGGTGCGCTATAAGGCCAACCCGGACTATTTCGCCGGTAAACCTGCGGTTGACGCTCTGATTTTTGCCATCACCCCGGATGCCAATGTGCGGCTGCAAAAACTGCGGCGCAACGAGTGCCAGATCGCCCTCTCGCCTAAACCGCTGGATGTTGATGCGGCCCTCAAGGACACCAGCCTGGCCGTCGCGCAAACGCCTGCCTTTATGACCGCGTTCGTGGCCATCAACAGTCAGCATCCGCCGCTGGACAAGCCAGAAGTGCGTCAGGCCATCAATTTGGCGTTCGACAAGGACACGTACCTCAAGGCGGTGTTCGAAAACAGCGGGCAGGCGGCCAACGGTATTTACCCGCCTAACACCTGGGGCTACGCCAAAGACCTGCCGGGTTATGCCCATGATCCGCAAAAGGCCAAAGAGTTGTTGGCCAAAGCGGGCCTCAAGGACGGCTTTAAAACCACGATCTGGACGCGCCCGACCAGCAGCGTGCTGAACCCTAATCCAAGCCTGGGTGCGCAGTTGTTGCAGGCGGATCTGGCGAAAATTGGCGTTCAGGCGGATATCCGCGTGATTGAGTGGGGCGAGTTGATTCGTCGCGCCAAGGCGGGCGAGCACGATTTGCTGTTTATGGGCTGGGCGGGTGATAACGGTGACCCGGACAACTTCCTGGCGCCGCAGTTTTCATGTGCAGCGGTGAAGTCCGGGACCAACTTTGCCCGCTATTGCGACAAAACCCTCGACACACTGATCAGCCAGGGCAAAACCATCAGCGATCAAGACAAGCGCAGCGCGCTGTATCAAAAGGCTCAGGCAGAGATTCAGCAGCAGGCTTTGTGGCTGCCGCTGGCACATCCAACGGCCTACGCGTTAACCCGTAAAGACGTACAGGGTTATCAGGTAAGCCCGTTTGGACGTCAGGACTTTTCGACGGTTAGCGTTAAGCCTTAAGCGTCACATCCAGCCGTGTTCGACCATCGACAGCGGCTCACCTTCACCGACGATGAAGTGATCCAGCACCCGCACTTCGATCAGATCCAGCGCCTCCGTGAGGCGCTGTGTCAGGGTGCGGTCGGCCTGGCTGGGCTCTGAATTGCCGGACGGGTGGTTATGACAAAAAATAACGGCCGCCGCGTTGTGCGCCAGCGCCCGTTTGACCACTTGGCGCGGGTAAACGCTGGCGCTGTCGATCGACCCTCTGAACAGCACTTCAAAGGCGAGCATGCGGTGTTTGGAGTCCATAAACAGGCAGCCGAACACTTCGTGGGGTTCGTGGCGCAGCAAGGATTTCAAGTAATCGCGAACCGCCTGCGGGCTCTCTAGCGCGGAGTCCCGGCGCAGACGCTCGGCCAAGTGGCGGCGGCCCATATCCAGTACCGCTTGCAGTTGGGTGAACTTGGCAGGGCCGAGCCCGAGCTGGCGACTGAACACCCCCAAATCCGCCTCCAGCAAAGCGCGCAAGCTGCCGAATTCGGTGAGTAGATGCCGCGCCAAATCGACAGCACTTTTGCCCGAAACCCCAGTGCGCAGGAAGATTGCCAGCAGTTCGGCATCCGAAAGGCTGGCCGATCCGTGTTCCAAAAGTTTCTCGCGCGGACGCTCGGCCGCGGGCCAATTTCTGATACTCATGACACCTCCGTGTGTGGGTGCGCCGCTGTTCCGTAGCAAGCGCTGTGTTATCTTAGCCCATCATTTTTGCGTGGCATTTGGCCATTTTCCGCGCAGTCATCATCGAACTAGAAGGCAGGCCTATGCAGCGGCTGTATCGAAAACGCATTGTTTTGGGCGTCGGCGGCGGCATTGCTGCTTACAAGAGTGCAGAGCTGGTTCGCCGCCTGCTGGACCAAGGCGCAGAAGTGCGCGTGGTCATGACGCGCGGCGGCAGTGAGTTCATCACCCCGCTGACCATGCAGGCCTTGTCTGGACACCCCGTTCATCTGGATTTGCTCGACCCGGCGGCAGAAGCGGCCATGGGCCATATCGAGCTGGCCAAATGGGCTGACTTGGTGCTGATCGCCCCGGCCACTGCAGACTTGATCGCCCGTCTGGCCCAAGGCCTGGCCAATGATTTGCTGACCACGCTGGTGCTGGCCACGGACGCCACAGTGGCCATCGCCCCAGCCATGAATCAGGCCATGTGGCGTGACCCGGCCACCCAAGCCAACACCCAACTGCTCCAGAGCCGTGGCCTCAAGGTGTTTGGCCCGGCCTCCGGCAGCCAGGCCTGCGGCGACGTGGGTTTTGGCCGCATGCTCGAAGCCGATGACCTGGTGCACTGCGCGGCCGAGTGCTTCCAGCATCTGGCGTTGACCGGCAAGCACGTGCTGATCACGGCAGGCCCGACCCAAGAGAACATCGACCCGGTGCGCTACATCACCAACCACAGCTCCGGGAAAATGGGCTTTGCCCTGGCCGAAGCGGCGGTTGAGGCGGGCGCCCGTGTCACGCTGATCACTGGCCCCGTGCATTTGCCCACGCCTGATCGCGTCAGCCGCATTGACGTTGTCAGCGCCCGCGACATGCTCGCCGCGTGTGAGGCTGCGATCCCGTGTGACGTGTTTATCGCGTCAGCTGCGGTTGCAGATTACCGCCCGGAAGTCGTTGCCCCGCAAAAACTCAAGAAAGACCCTACGAAAGGCGACGGCCTGCTGCTGCAAATGGTGCGCAACCCAGACATTCTGGCCACCATTGCAACGCGCCCGGACCGCCCTTTTAGTGTCGGCTTTGCCGCAGAGACCGAGCACTTGCTCGATTACGCCGCGCGCAAGCTGAAAGACAAAAATCTCGACCTGATTGTGGCCAACGATGTGGCTAACCCCAGCATCGGCTTCAACAGCGAAGAGAACGCCTGCAGCGTGATTGACCGCGATCTGCACGCCACCGTATTTGCCCAGACCAGCAAGGGCAAGATTGCCCGCCAGCTGATCACTTTTATCGCCGAACGTCTGAACCAGGTTTAACTCGAATGCACGCTTTGCAAGCCAAAATCCTTGATCCACGCATTGGTACCGAATTCCCGCTGCCGCAATACGCCACCCCTGGCTCCGCAGGTCTTGATCTGCGCGCCATGCTCAAAGAAGACACCGTGCTGGAACCGGGCCAAACCCTGTTGATCCCGACCGGCCTGTCGGTGTACATCGGCGATCCGGGCCTGGCTGCGTTGATCCTGCCGCGCTCGGGCCTTGGCCACAAACATGGCATCGTGCTAGGTAATCTGGTGGGTCTGATCGACTCCGATTACCAGGGCGAGTTGATGGTGTCGTGCTGGAACCGTGGTCAAACGGCCTTCAACATCACCATCGGCGAGCGCATTGCTCAACTGGTGCTGGTGCCGGTGGTGCAGGCGCACTTTGAGTTGGTCGAGGAATTCGATGAAAGCCAGCGTGGCGCTGGCGGTTTCGGGCATTCCGGCACTCTCTAATCCTTAATCGCGTTCCCCAAACTCTTCAAGAATGGAGTCTTCCCTGTAATGAGCAGCCCTGCTTCGGTCGCCCCCAACTTCCCTGACACCATTTTTCGCGCCTATGACATTCGCGGTGTGGTGCCAGAAACACTGACCGCTGAAACCGCCTACTGGATTGGCCGCGCCATTGGTTCCGAGAGCCTGGCCAAAGGCGAGCCCCATGTGTCGATCGGCCGTGACGGTCGTTTGTCTGGCCCGGCGCTGGTCGAGCGTTTGATCCAGGGCGTTGCTGACAGCGGTTGCCAGGTCAGCGATGTGGGCCTGGTGCCCACACCTGCGCTGTACTACGCGGCCAACGTGTTGGCGGGCAAGTCGGGCGTGATGCTCACCGGTAGCCATAACCCGTCGAACTACAACGGTTTCAAGATCGTGATCGCCGGTGACACCCTGGCCAACGAGCAGATCCAGGCGCTGCATACGCGCCTGAAAAACAACGACCTGACGTGGGGCGAAGGCAGCATCGAGCGCGTTGATATTTTGTCGCGCTACGCCGATGAAATTGTCAAAGACATCAAGCTGGCCAAGAAGCTCAAGGTCGTGGTCGATTGCGGCAATGGCGCTGCCGGCGTGATCGCGCCGCAACTGCTGGAGGCGCTGGGCTGTGAGGTGATCCCGTTGTTCTGCGAGGTGGACGGCAACTTCCCGAACCACCACCCGGACCCGGGCAAACCTGAAAACCTGGTAGACCTGATCGCCAAGGTAAAAGAAACCAATGCCGACCTGGGCCTGGCTTTCGACGGCGACGGCGACCGCGTGGGCGTGGTGACCAACACCGGCACCATGGTGTTCCCAGACCGCTTGCTGATGCTGTTTGCCCAGGACGTGCTGGAGCGCAACCCGAACGCCGAGATCATCTTCGATGTGAAGTGCACCCGTCGTCTGACCCCGCTGATCAAGGAATACGGTGGTCGCCCATTGATGTGGAAGACCGGTCATTCGTTAATCAAGAAGAAGATGAAAGCGACCGGTGCCTTGCTGGCCGGTGAAATGAGCGGGCATATCTTTTTCAAAGAGCGCTGGTTCGGCTTTGATGACGGCATTTACAGCGCTGCACGCCTGCTGGAGATTCTCAGCAAACAACAGCAGACCGCTGAAGAGCTGTTTGAGACCTTCCCGAACGATATTTCTACGCCAGAAATTAATATCGATGTGACGGATGAGAGCAAATTCAGCATCATTGAAGCCCTGCATGACGCCCAATGGGGTGAGGCCGCCGAGCTGACGTCGATTGACGGCGTGCGCGTCGACTATCCACAAGGCTGGGGCCTGGTTCGCGCGTCCAACACCACGCCGGTGCTGGTGCTGCGATTTGAGGCTGATACCGAGGCCGAACTGCAACGCATCAAGGATGTCTTCCACGCTCAACTCAAGCGTGTGGCACCTGATCTTCAACTACCGTTTTGATCGACTGAGTTTTACCGGAGCCCTGAATGACCCTCGAACGTGATGCCGCCTCTAACGTCGCCAAGGTTTTGTCCGAAGCGCTGCCTTACATTCGCCGCTATGTCGGCAAGACGCTGGTCATCAAGTACGGCGGCAACGCGATGGAAAACGATGACCTGAAAACCGGTTTTGCGCGCGACATCGTGCTGATGAAAGCGGTGGGTATCCACCCGGTCGTGGTCCACGGTGGCGGCCCGCAAATCGGTGATCTGCTCAAGCGTTTGTCCATCGAGAGTCATTTTATCGACGGCATGCGCGTGACCGACTCGCAAACCATGGACGTTGTTGAAATGGTCCTGGGCGGTCATGTGAACAAGGAAATCGTCAACCTGATCAACCGTCATGGCGGCAGCGCTATCGGGCTGACCGGCAAAGATGCCGGTCTGATCCAGGCCAAAAAGATGGTGGTGAAGCGCCAGACCCCGGAAATGACCACGCCTGAAATCATCGACTTCGGTCATGTGGGTGAAGTCACCGGGATCAACACCGATTTGCTCAACATGCTGACCAAGGGCGACTTCATCCCGGTTATCGCACCGATTGGTGTAGGCCCGGACGGCGAGTCGTACAACATCAACGCTGACTTTGTGGCGGGCAAAGTGGCTGAGGCGCTGAAAGCTGAAAAGCTGATGCTGCTCACCAACATTGCCGGCTTGATGGACAAGGAAGGTCATGTGCTGACCGGCCTGACCACCGCGCAGGTCGACGGGCTGATTGAAGACGGCACCATCTACGGCGGCATGCTGCCGAAGATTCGATGCGCGCTGGAAGCCGTGCAAGGTGGCGTGACCACCGCGCACATTGTCGATGGTCGTGTACCGAACGCCGTACTGCTGGAAATCTTCACCGACACCGGTGTGGGCACGTTGATCAGCAACAGCAAGCCTGCTGCTTAAGCCTCAACCCTCCCGCTGTAGGCGCGAGCCTTGCCTCGCGATCTTTTGACCGTTTAAAAGATCGCGAGCAAGCCTGCTCCCACACAGATTTACGGATCTCCGACAACGAAGGCCGTATTCCCTCGTAAGTAGAGACTCCTCCTACATCCTGCGCTGTGCCCATCCTTTAGCGTTCACTCCTTTGCGCTGACCTCACGTCAGAGGAGTCATGGATGCCCGCATTTGCTCGCGACAACTCGTTCAGGCTGAACATCAACCGTTGCCCTCATCCTGTTGAGGTGCTGGCCTTCAGCGGTGACGAAGCGCTCAACACGCCCTTTGCCTTTGACGTTGAGTTGGTGTGTGATCGCGCAGATCTGGACCTTGAAGCGCTGCTGCACACCCCGGCTTTTTTGGCCTTTGATGACCTTGGGCGCGGTATCCACGGGCAGATTTATCAGATCGTCCGATGCAGCCCTGGCAAGCGCCTCACGCACTATCGCCTGACGCTGGTGCCGCGTTTGGCCTACCTGAAACACCGCACCAATCAGCGCATTTTCCAGAACCAGACCGTGCAGCAGATCATCGAAACCCTGCTCGAAGAGCACGGCATTCTCGGCAATGCGTACGGTTTCACGCTGCAATCGACCTACGAACCTCGCGAGTACTGTGTGCAGTACGCCGAATCCGACCTGCATTTCATTCAGCGGCTGTGTTTTGAAGAGGGCATGCATTACCACTTCAAGCATTCGTCTGATGCCCACTACTTACAGTTCGGTGATGGACAGGCGGCTTTTACCTCGCTGCAACCGGCAACGCCTTACATACCCAGCGGCGGGATGGCGGCCGACTCGGCGGCGATTCAGGGGATGGATCTGCGTTTGCAAACCCGAACCAACAGCACAGCGCGGCGTGATTACGACTTTAAAGCTGCCAGCCGCACGCTGGAGGCCAACAGCCATAGCGACCTCAAACACCGCCCGCTTGAGCATTACACCTACCCCGGTCGCTTTACTAGCGATGCTCAAGGCGAGCGACAAAGCCAGCGAGCGCTGGAGCAGCATCAGAGCGATTATCGCCAGGCCAGCGGTCACAGTGATCAGCCGACCTTGAGCAGTGGTCACTTTTTAACCCTCAGCGAGCACCCTGTTAGCGACTGGAATGTGCCGTGGCTACTGACCCACGTTCACCATGAAGGCAAGCAGCCGCAGGTGCTTGAAGAGCAAGGTGGGCGCTCAACGCTCTTGCATTCGCCGGGCTTTAGCCAAGGCTATCGCAACCACTTTGTGGCGATCCCCGAGGGCGTGACGTACCGCTCGCCCGTGGTGTTTGCCAAGCCGCGCATCCATGGCAGCCAGACAGCCCGCGTTACCGGCCCGGCGGGGCAGGAGATCCACTGCGACGCGTTCGGCAGGGTCAAGGTCAGCTTCCATTGGGACCGCAGCGGGGCGAGCGACGACACCAGCAGTTGCTGGCTGCGCGTGGCCTCCAGTTGGGCGGGCGACAGTTATGGCGCGGTGACGATTCCGCGGATCGGCATGGAAGTACTGGTCAGCTACCTGGAGGGTGATGTCGATCAGCCGGTGATTTCAGGCTGCCTGGTGTCGAGCATGACCCCGACGCCGCTCAAACTGCCTGTCGATAAAACCCAAAGCACCTTGCGCAGTCGCAGCACGCCGGGCGGTGGCGGCTACAACGAATTGCGCCTTGAAGACCGCCAGGGCCACGAAAAAATCTACCTGCATGCCCAGCGCGACATGCAGCAACACATTGAGAACGACAGCCGCTTGCAGATCGATGGCCAGCGCGAAGAAACTATCAGCGGCGCCAGCGTGGTAGTGCTCAAGGGCGAAGACCAGCAAACCGTCAGCGGCGATCGCAAAGTGCAAGTGCAAGGGAATGACTTCCAGGCCGTCGCCATGACCAGCCACACACGGGTGGGGATGGTTATGGCTGTTGAAGCCGGGGTGCACGCGCATTTCAAGGCCGGGGCAACGCTGGTGGTCGATGGCGGCCCGCTGCTGACCCTGATGGCGGGTGGTCAACACCTGCAACTCACGCCGGTGGGGATTTACAGCAGTTCACCGATCTTGCCCGGCGGGGTGCCAATACCGGGCATGCCGGCAGTGCCGGCCAGTACGGAGGGGGTCGAGGCCATGACGGCACTGGCGCTTGAGTCGCAAAAACGCGCCTTCGCCAGTGCCAGTGCGAAACGGGCGCCCGTGTGCCTGGCCTGCGAAGCCTTGCAGGAGGGGCAGGCATGACCCGCGCTTACCTGCTGCTCGACAGCCATCTGATCCCGAACATCTATGCGCGCCTGTTTGAGTTGGCGAACATCACGGTTGCGCATTCGCTGTACCTGACTACCCGCTATGCCGAGATGGCTTCTTTTGGCCCGGTGCTGGTTAGCGTCGAACCGGGCAGTGCGCTGGCCAACACCTTTATTGAGCATTGGCAGGGTCGAGCGGGTATCTGGCTGGAGTCTGACGCAGACGAAACCCTTGTTTTAGAGCACCTGCGTAGCCTGATCCATGTCCGGCTTGCGGGCAATGTCACGGCTTTTTTCCGTTTCTACGACCCGTGCATTACCCGCCTGTGGCTGGCAGATCTGGCAGAGGCTGAGCGGGATCAACTGATGGGCCCGGTTCGCGTCATCAGGCTGCCGGAGGGTGTGGTTATCCAGCAGAACAACCCGCATCAACCCTGCGCCCGCTACGCGACGACGCCGTGGCTGACGTTAAGTGCACAGACGCTGGAGCATCTGTGCCAAGCCCGGCGCGAGCACTTTACACAGCGCCTTGTTGAGCATGGCCAGCGCTACTTTGCGCCGTGTTTGCAGGGGTTGGACGAGCCGGGGCAACAGGCATGGGCGCTGGGTTGTCAGCGCAATGCAGCGCGCCAGGGCTACAGCGCCGATGACGAAGTCATGGCCTGGGCAAGCCTGTATGCCGCCTTCGGTGATGAGTTTCCCGAAGGCCCGGAGCATGCGGTCTATCGCCAGGTGTTGAGCCAGCGAGCAGTCGCCCCCGAACAGCGTCTGGAGCAGTTACTGGACGCATTGATGACGCAAATGAAGCCTGCAGAGCGTGCGCTATGAACCTTGATAAACGTCTGGCCTCAATGGTCAACCTGTCTGAGGCCCGGCGCGCCGCCAGTGCCTGCGAACACGTTGACATCAACAGCACCGTTCAACAGTGCCCGGCTAGCCAGCCGCATTTATTTGTCGTTCCGGTGCGTTACGCCCTCAGCGAAGAACCCGCCAGCCATCCGGCGTGCCAGCCCGGCACACAGACCCAAAGCCACCCGATGGCTGCGCGCCTGTTGCGCGCAGGGTTTGTCTATGTGTGGCAAGGCCGCGGCCCATTGCAGCGATATGCAGTGGCTGAAAACAACCTGCTGCTCAGCCAGGGTCTGGATGAGGATGACACCGTCGTCCAGTCCGGCACCTTGAGTGGCTTGGCGCTGGCCAAGCAACAAGACGCCTGGCTGCTCTACAGCGAAATCCCCCTCAACCCGGCCGCCTGCGCCGAACTACACGACCCTCAACAGCGCGCCAAACGCATGCGTCTACTCGACCTGCGACAAGTGGCCAATACGCTGCAAGCGCCGCATTGTGCACCGTTGAGTGAATCGAAAAGCGTCATGGCCGAGTTGATTCCGAGCACCTATGACTTGGCGATGGCGATTGATTACCGACGTCATCAACCGGCCTTGCGCGAGAGTGCGGACGAACTGGGCAAGAAGGTCATGGCAGACCCGACACCCGACAACATCAAGGCCTACACCGATGCCATGCATTGGCTGCATGAGCGGGAAAAAGTGTCGGCGAGCTACCCGGCTGTGTCGGACGACGTCACGCCACCGGGTGAATGGAGCGCTGAACAATGGGCTGCCACCCGCACGCAAGACCTGATGGAACAGGCTCATGCGCAGTCACGCGGGTTGTTCACGGTATTGGCCTGCCTTGACGATGACCTGGGTGTTTTACGTGACATCAATCATGAGCAAGAACTGATCGAGTCGCGGCATGAACAATGGCAGGCCGATAACAACTTGCGCCTGAGTATTGGCGGGTTTGTGCGGAGTTTGATTACGGAGGATCCCGACGAGGTGATCGGGATGCTGATTTACCGCTATCGGGAACAGGACATTGAACTGACGCGTGAGCAGGCGCAGATGTTGCTGGACACTCGTACTCGGTTAGAACAACTGGCCAGAGAGCGTTATGCCGCCAATGTGCCTGATGGGTCTCCATTCACCAAGCAGCAAGCCGATATTCGACTACACGAGATACATCTTCGCGAACAGGCTGCGGTTGCGCCGATCCGCGGGTTTATACCGCTGAAGTTTCATGACGAAATTATGGAAATGGTGCTTGAGTACCAGGTTAATAAACTCAGTAACACGCACAACACTCACGCCAGCGACAAAGTCGAACAATACATCGATCTGCCCGCCATGAACCAATGGCTCGACGAAACGGCCCCGAAACACTTTGATCACCTGAAAGAGCGACACAAAGCCCTTTATGCCGATCGTGGCACTTACCTGCCGCGTCACCATAGCGGTACGTGGTTTGTGGATTATCAAGCTAGCGACCACCGCCAATGGCTGGATGAACTGGCATTGGCCTGCCTGAGCGCGCAGTGCTTGCGCACAGTTGGCGCTGAGCAATATGCGGACTATGTACGCAGTGCGGATGACGGGGCGTTAAGGCAGTTGTTTTATGGGTGGAGCCCCACACTCGAAGGCGCGGTCAATACCAACAGCCGCGCAACGGAGTTGATGGCTGCGCTAGAAGTTGAAAATCAGGCCAATGCGATGGCGGCGTTGAGCAAGGCGTTGGGGCCACAAGGTATCAATATTCTGTCTGACCTTGGTGTTAGGTCGGGTAACGTCAATAGCTTGTGGAACACCCTTTTAAAGCGTTTAGGCGCGTCGTTGCTGCTGCTCGGCAGCAAAGCGGGCGAACCATTACAAGGGCCTTGGCTGGCGATAATGAGTGCCACCCGAGCGGGGCATCAAATTGGTTTGCGGTTAATAACCCAAGGTAAGCACCAAATGTTGGTGCAGTTTGGCAAGGCGGCAGAAGATCTTGCCCAATGGGTTAATACCACCGGTAAAGCCATCGGCCGTGGCCACATTGCAAAAATTGTCGACTCGCCCGCCGTTAAAAACAGCGGAGGCCTGATCGCTCTGACGGCGTTGCTGCTCAATAGCTGGAATGCCAGTAATTATCTGGGGCATGCCGGAGTACTGGAGGGGATGGATCAGCAGCGGATATACGACACTTATTCAGCAACGCTCTATGCCGGGGCGGCATTGGTGGCGGTAATTGATAGTCAGGTCAGGGGAGGAGTGAAGGACAAGGCGATTGCACTCAAGCTTCCCAATAATACTTGGGTTAGTGTCCCTGTTTTAACTCTTTTTGGGGGTGTGATTGGTGGTCTATCTGCAGGTGCTGCTGCTATGGAGTTTCTGTCTTTACAGAAACAGATAGAAAATGCTCACGGTACTATTGATCCGTGGTTAACGATGCGTCGAAATATAGTAGGTGGTCAAGTTATCGCCTTTACAACTCAGGCTTTGTTCGGTTTGATTTATACCTTCAGATCGGTTTCTGGAGGGCTCACAGTAAGCGCAGCAGTGGGAGGGTACTTGTTATGGATGGGGCCGCTTAATTTGTTAATTGCTGTACTAGGCGTGTTGTATCTGATTGCCTGGTATTTTCAGCAAACGCCGATGCAAAGTTTTTTAAATAATTGCTGCTGGGCAAAGTCTCGCGCCCGCGATCTAAATCCAATAAATTTGGATGCTCAGCAAGACGAACTTAATCGTTTGTACGGGATTCTTTATGTCCCTAGAATCAGCTTTGAATCCGAAGAGCAAAGTAGCGTGATGAGTTCTTTGCAGTCCGGTGTAGTGAATAGTCCGGTCAAAAACCTCACCATTGATCTGCCAGGAGCTGAGCCCAGTAATGTTTATCTGGAGTTAAGTATGGTTGGCAATCCACTAGATACCCTGGCAATGCGTGAGCGGATAAAAAGTGGTCAGGGGAAATACTCTCCTGAAGAGCCAATGCAAGATGTTGGCAATTATTGGGTGCTCGCAAGTCGTTGTGAGTGGATTCCGCATACTCAAGGGCAGGGTTTACGCTTGAGTGGCCCATTCAACACAGTCCCTGACTTGTATGGCTCCAAACCCACAACAGTATTTTTGCGCTTGCGATACAACACACCTTTAACTTCAATGCTAGGACTCCACAATTTTGTGGGTGGAGATCGAGGGGTAGCATTCACGTTGAGTGCCGCGACTGGAGTAATAGCTTTGCGTAATGACCCAACGCCAGAGTTGGATATCGCTAAGCGTTATCCGTTGGGCGGCCAACAGTGTTCAATTTTTTTGCAGCCAGGCATCAAACGATGAGTGCACCAACCGCCGGGACAAGTAACACTGGCTTGTTTTCACAGCGAGATTATTTGGCTCCCTTGCCAATACCAACAGGGGAGAAGCCAATCGATACACTGAACCTTGTTTGGAGAAAAAACGACATATTTATAGATATTGGTAATTACAGCATTGGTTCAGCTTTGATGATTTTATGGCCGATGGCATTGCTTTATTTTGGGATGGCTTTTGGGTTTTTGAGCATAGCACCTGACTTTAGTGAAATTATGTTTGTCATAGGCGGAGTCAGTACAGGCATTCCTGCGCTAATGCTGGCTAATATGCTCTACCGCCCAACCCCTTTACCCATTCGCTTTAATCGCCAACGCCGTGAAGTCTGCGTGCCGCGTAAAGATGGCGAGTATTGGATTGTGCCTTGGGAAACGGTAACCGCCGCTGCGGCGCAGAGTTCTTCAGTGAGTCAAGCAGGTCGGAATACCTCAGGGATGCTGTTTATAGGCTTTGATAATCCAGACCCTCATGCTGAAGAAGATAACAAGCACTTTTATTGGGGTTTTAATTGCGGGGGGAATGAAGCGGCAATGTCAATGTGGGAGTGCATGCGCAGTTTTATGGAGATTGGCCCTCATGCATTACCGCAAACGAATGACTTTGAAGGCAGTCGTGGCAGTTTGAAAGGGCGAGGAATTATCTGGGGCACTTGTTGTGAATACGCGAAAGGTATTTGGCTCCATTTGCGCGAGGGTGAGTTTTTTAAGGCCGCGTGGTTATTTATCGGCATCTTCATTTTCGGCGGCCCCATCGTCTTCATGCTGCAAACCTGGAAACTCTCGCCGCCACCGGCCTTTGACCACCCCGACATCATCGAATGGTCCAAACCCCTCCCGCCCGAGCAATGGGCCAAGCGCTCCCCGGAACTGGAACTCGCCATCGCCCGGCGCGAAGCTGAATTGGCCGCACAGGCGGGTTGATCCGCAAAACAAAACGGGGGAGGCGCGACAGGTGTCGTGCCTCCCCCCGTGGGGAACAGCGGGCTGTTTAGATCCCGTACTGCGCCCGGTAGGCTTCAACGGCTGGCAGGTGTTGCTTCAAGGCTTCGTCTTCGGCCAGAAATTGCAGCACCTGGGTCAACGACACGATGCTGACGACCGGGATGCCGAAGTCGCGCTCGACTTCCTGGATGGCCGACAGTTCGCCATTGCCGCGCTCCTGGCGGTTGAGGGCGATCAGTACGCCCGCCGCTTTGGCGCCCTGGGCGTCAATGATTTGCATGACTTCACGGATGGCGGTGCCGGCCGTGATCACGTCGTCGATGATCAGAATGTCGCCTTCAAGCGGCGAGCCGACCAGGCTGCCACCTTCGCCGTGAGCCTTGGCTTCTTTGCGGTTAAAGCACCATGGCATGTCGCGATCATGGTGCTCGGCCAGAGCGACGGCGGTGGTCGCGGCCAAAGGGATGCCTTTGTAAGCCGGGCCAAACAGCACGTCGAAATCAATGCCGCTGTCAACGATGGCGGCGGCATAGAAGCGCCCCAGTTGAGCCAGCGCGGAGCCGGTGTTGAACAAGCCCGCATTGAAGAAGTAGGGGCTGGTACGCCCGGACTTCAGGGTGAACTCACCGAAGCGCAAAACGCCGCGAGCAATGGCAAAACGGATAAAGTCGCGCTGATACGCTTGCATGAAAATGGCCCCAGATACCACGGATTTAGCTAATTAGTAAGACGGCGTGTATCATACACGCACGTGATTTTTGGGGCCATTTATGCGGATCATCAGTGTGAACGTCAATGGTATTCAGGCGGCAGTCGAGCGTGGTTTGCTCAGTTGGCTGCAGGCTCAGAATGCCGACGTTATCTGCCTGCAGGACACCCGCGCCTCCGCCTTTGAACTGGACGATCCAGCCTACCAGCTGGATGGCTACTTTCTGTACGCGTGCGAAGCTGAAGTCCCTGCCCAAGGCGGTGTGGCTTTGTACTCGCGGTTGCAGCCGAAAGCAGTCATCACTGGGCTTGGCTTCGAGACGGCCGATCGCTACGGGCGCTACCTGCAAGCCGATTTCGATAAGGTCAGCATCGCGACCTTGCTGCTCCCTTCGGGGCAGAATGGCGATGAAGACTTGAACCAGAAGTTCAAGCTAATGGACGATTTTGCACGCTATCTGGATAAGCAGCGTCGCAAGCGTCGTGAGTACATTTACTGCGGCTCGTTGTACGTGGCGCAGCAGAAGCTCGACATTAAAAACTGGCGTGACAGCCAGCAGTCTCCTGGTTTCCTGGCGCCTGAACGGGCCTGGATGGATGAGATTGTCGGCAACATGGGCTATGTCGATGCCCTGCGTGAAGTCAGTCGTGAAGGCGATCAGTACAGCTGGTGGCCGGACAACGAGCAGGCCGAGATGCTGAATCTGGGCTGGCGTTTCGACTACCAGTTGTTGACTCCGGGTTTGCGCCGCTTTGTTCGCAGCGCTCGCTTGCCGCGTCAGCCACGCTTCTCGCAACACGCGCCGTTGATCGTGGACTACGACTGGACACTCACTATCTAAGTGTTCTTTCGCTGTCATAAAAATGCCCGTATCCCACGATACGGGCATTTTTTTTGGCGGCTAAGCCTGCAAGTGCAGCGCCCGACGGAGCATTTGAGGTGGCTGGCCAAAGGCGCGGATAAAGGCTCGACGCATGCGCTCCGGGTCGCCAAAGCCGCTCTCACGCGCCACGCTGTCGATACTGTGGGCGCCGGACTCAAGCATCAGACGGGCCGCCTCAAGGCGCAGGTTTTCGATGGCCTTGGCCGGTGACTGGCCTGTTTCACTGCGAAACAGGCGACTGAACTGGCGAGGGCTCAAGTGGGCGACCTCGGCCAATTGCTCGACCGACAGTTCTTCGCGCAGGTGCTCCTTGGCGTAAGTCAGCGCGGTTTGCACGCGGTCGGACTTTGGCTCGAGTTCCAATAAGGCAGAAAACTGCGACTGCCCGCCAGCGCGGCGATGGTAAACCACCAGCTTTCTGGCTACGTCGCGCGCTACTTCTGCGCCCAAATCCTGCTCCACCAAGGCCAGGGCCAGATCAATGCAGGCGGTCATGCCCGCGCTGGTCCACAGCTTGCCGTCGACCGTGAAAATGCGGTCCTCTTCCAGCTTTACCTTGGGAAACGCCTCGCGAAAGGTGCGGGCGTGAAACCAGTGCGTGGTGGCTTTGCGGCCATCCAGCAAACCTGCGGCTGCCAGCAGAAATGAGCCGGTGCAGGCTGAAGCCAGGCGGCGCGACGTGCTCAGGGTGTCCTGTAAAAAAGGGATCAGCGCCGGTGTGGGTTCTATCAATTGGTTATCGCCCAGCACCAGCACCGTGTCATAGCTGCGTTGCTTGAACGCCTGCGTCTCGACGCTAAAACCCATGGAGCTGGGCACCAGGCCGCCCTGCTCTGAGATCAAATCCACGCGATAGAACGATTGCCCGCTGAGCAGGTTGGCAAACTCAAAGATGGTGCTGGTGGACAGGCAAAGCATCTGAAAACCGGGCGACAGAAGAATACCGATGGTGACCATAAGCATGTCCTGAAAGGTGGGATATATGACATTGCTGACATCACCATACGCTCATAACCTGAACCTCAACAAGGCCGACTCCTTACCCGGCCATTTTGGAGCAAGCGTGATGAGTGAACACAAAGGCTATGCCCTGGTTACGGGCGCTTCCTCGGGGATTGGTGCGGTGTATGCCGATCGTTTGGCGCAGCAGGGCTACGACCTGATTCTGGTGGCCCGCAACCAGCAGCGGCTGGAAGGTCTGGCGGCCCGGTTGACCGCTCAAACCCGGCGCGATGTTCAGGTGGTGGTCGCTGACCTCAGCCAGCCTGACGATTTGGCGCGTGTCGCCGCCTTTTTGCAAGACGACAAGCGCATCAGTTTGTTGGTCAACAACGCGGGCGTGGGGGCCGGGGGCACATTGCTGGAGTCTTCCGTTGAAGCAATGGACGCGATGATTGTGCTCAACGTGCTGGCGCTGACGCGTCTGGCAAAAGCCGCTGCCGGTAACTTCGTCGAACAGGGCCGTGGCACGATCATCAATATTGCTTCAGTCGTCGCCGTGGCGCCGACCTTGTTGAATGGTGTGTACGGGGGAACCAAAGCGTACGTGCTGGCCTTCAGCGAATCGCTGCGCAACGAACTCAGTGATAAAGGGGTAAACGTGCACGTCGTGCTGCCGGGTGCGACGGCGACCGAGTTTTTTGCAGCGGCTGGTATGCCGGTAGATGCCTTGCCGAAGACGATGGTCATGACCACCGAGAAGCTGGTCGATGCGGCGTTGGCGGGCTTGGCCCAAGGTGAGGCTGTGACGGTACCGTCTTTGCCGGACAGCGCAGATTGGGCGGCTTTTGAGGCGGCGCGCCAAGCGCTGTTACCCAACCTCTCGCGCAGCGAACCCGCCGCCCGCTACGGCGTTACAACCGCCTGATAAACAGGTAGGAGCGAGCTTGCCTCGCGATCTTTTGATCTAAAAAGATCGCGAAGCAGGTCTGTGGCTTACTTGATCGGCCGCCAGGTGAAAGGATAGCGGTAGGCCACCCCGTCATTGGCTTTGACGCCGGCAATCACCACCAGCACCACGGCGCCGATAAACAGCAGGCCGAGCAAGACGAAGCCAATCAGTACAAACATCAGCACGTAGCAAATGGCCGAAGCAATCGCCACGGTGATCTGAAAGTTCAGCGATTCTTTGCCCTGCTCGTCAATAAAGGGATCGCTTTCGCGCTTGAGCTGCCAAATGATCAGCGGCCCAATCAGGTTGCCAAACGGAAACCACATCCCCAGAAACGCCGCAAAGTGACAAAACATTGCCCATTGGCGGGCTTCGCGGCTCGGCTTGGGGTTTGAAAGGTCGAGCTCTGTCATGGCGTTCTCCTGTCGGTCATCAAGGGCTTGGCGATCAGTCAGCCAGCGCCGCTTGTTGCAGTGCGAAGATCTCGGTCATGCCTTGTTGAGCCAATGCCAGCATGGCGTTCAGTTCGGCAGGCTGGAACGGCGCGCCTTCGGCTGTGCCCTGAACCTCAATAAAACCACCGGTGCTGGTCATCACGACGTTCAAGTCGGTTTCGGCTGCCGAATCTTCAGGGTAGTCCAGATCCAGCACCGGCTCGCCCTGGTACATGCCCACCGATACAGCGGCGATCATTTGCTTGATCGGGTCGCCGCCTTTGAGGCCGCCACGCTTTTTGATCACTTTGAGGGCGTCAACCAGAGCCACCATGGAGCCGGTGATCGACGCGGTGCGGGTGCCGCCGTCGGCCTGGATCACGTCGCAATCGACGTACAGGGTGATGTCGCCCAGTTTGGACATGTCCAGCGCGGCGCGCAGCGAACGGCCGATCAGGCGCTGGATTTCGAGGGTGCGACCGCCTTGTTTGCCACGGCTGGCTTCACGCTGGTTACGCTCGCCGGTGGCGCGCGGCAACATGCCGTATTCAGCGGTCAACCAGCCTTGGCCCTGACCTTTAAGGAAGCGCGGTACGCCGTTCTCGACGCTTACGGTGCAGATGACTTTGGTGTCACCGAACTCGACCAGTACAGAACCCTCTGCGTGTTTGGTGTAGTTGCGGGTGATGCGGATCGGGCGGAGCTGATCGGCAGCGCGACCACTTGGACGTTTCATGTGGGATACCTGTACGGGACGGAAAACTGCCGAGCATTATAAAGGCCGTGACCGATCCGGGCACATTTAAAACGCAATCCAGTGTTGTAGCGCCTTTACGACAGACGCCATTTGGGGCCATCCGCTGCACTGCGCTACAATCCGCCCCCTTAATAGCCGCCCGGCTTCACTCATCAGATCGCGAGGTACCTCCATGGTGCACAGCATGACCGCCTTTGCCCGCGTCGAAAGCGCCGGCACTCAGGGAACCCTGAGCTGGGAGCTGCGTTCGGTCAACAGCCGCTACCTGGAGCCGCATCTGCGCTTGCCAGAGTCTTTCCGTGAACTTGAAGGGGCGGTGCGTGAAGCGCTGCGCCAAGGTATTTCCCGGGGCAAGCTGGAGTGCACCTTACGCTTCACCGAAGAAAGCACCGGCAAACCGCTGCAGGTTAACCGCGAGCGCGCCGCGCAACTGGTCGCCGCTGCCGAGACCATTGCCAGCCTGATCAAGCAGCCAGCGGCCCTTAACCCGCTGGAAGTGCTGGCCTGGCCCGGCGTGCTGGTGGCCGATGCTACCGACCCGCAGGCCCTTAACAACCAGGCACTGGTGCTGTTCAGGCAAGGTCTGCAAGAGCTCAAAAACGGCCGTGAGCGCGAAGGCGCCGAGCTGGCGCGTTTGATCAGTGACCGTTTGAGCGCCATTGAAAGCGACGTAGAGACCCTGCGTGAGCTGGTCCCGCAAATGCTCGCCACCCAGCGGCAGAAGGTGCTGGATCGCTTTGCCGACATGAAAGCCGAGCTGGACCCTCAGCGCCTTGAGCAAGAAATGGTTTTGCTCGCGCAAAAGAGTGACGTCGCAGAAGAGCTGGACCGTCTGAGCACCCACATTCTGGAAGTGCGGCGCGTGCTCAAGTCGGGCGGTGCTGCCGGCCGTCGGCTCGACTTCCTGATGCAAGAACTCAACCGGGAGGCCAACACCCTCGGTTCCAAGGCATTCGATCCGCGCAGCACCCAGGCTGCGGTCAACCTCAAAGTGTTGATCGAGCAAATGCGCGAACAAGTACAGAATATTGAGTAAGGCTTCCCCCGACATGACCCACAGCACTGGCACTCTCTACATTATTTCTGCGCCTTCAGGGGCCGGGAAAAGCAGCCTGGTCAAGGCCCTGATCGACATTGAGCCGCAGATCCGCGTCTCGGTGTCACACACCACTCGGGCCATGCGCCCCGGCGAAGAGAACGGCGTGCACTATCACTTCGTTGAGCGCGAAGAGTTCGTGAAAATGATCGAGCACGGTGATTTTCTTGAGCGTGCTGAAGTGTTTGGCAACCTGTATGGCACCTCGCAAAGCTACTTGCAGCAGACGCTGGATGAAGGTCACGACCTGATTCTGGAAATCGACTGGCAAGGTGCCGAGCAGGTTCGCAAACTGATGCCTCAGGCACGTTCGATCTTTATCCTGCCGCCGAGCCAACAAGCCCTGCGTGATCGCCTGGACAATCGCGGGCAGGACAGTGCCGAGATTATTGACGGCCGTATGCGCGAAGCCGTGAGTGAAATGAGCCACTACGTCGACTACGACTACCTGATCATCAACGACGACTTTGCCGTGGCACTGGATGACTTGAAGGCCATTTTCCATGCCAGTCGTCTCCAGCAAAAGCGTCAACAGCAGCGCTACGGTAAATTGCTGGCTGAATTGCTCGGTTAATCAGCGCTTCCCAAAACCCCTGCAAGGGCTTTACATTGGCACTTACAGAGACGTTGGGCAGGGTGAGTGAAAAATCAGCGCTTCCCTAATGGCTGGTGATTTTTTAAACTGTCGAGTCCGCTCGCCCATCCGGGCAGCGCGCACATTGTATTTGCTACGAGGAAGACCATGGCCCGCGTAACCGTTGAAGACTGCCTAGAACACGTGGATAACCGCTTTGAGCTGGTCATGCTGTCTACCAAGCGTGCCCGTCAGCTGGCCACCGGTGGTAAAGAGCCTCTGGTTCAGTGGGAAAACGACAAGCCTACCGTTGTTGCCCTGCGCGAAATCGCAGAAGGCCTGATGAGCTACGAGTTTATCGCCAACGCTGAAATCGTCGAAGACGAACCGCTGTTTGCAGCGTTCGAGGACGAGTCCAACGAGGCGAACTAAGCCTATGCCCGGTCGACGTAGTACGGCGAAGGGTTCACAGTTTTGGCAGGAGGCTCCCTCATGCCGAGCATAGACGCCCTCGCCGACAGCTTGTCGACCTACCTCAGTGCGGACCAGGTCAATCTGGTCCGACGAGCGTATTTCTACGCAGAACAAGCCCACGACGGCCAACGCCGACGTAGCGGCGAGCCTTATGTCACGCACCCGCTGGCAGTGGCAAACATCCTTGCCGACATGCATATGGACCATCAGAGCCTGATGGCGGCCATGCTGCATGACGTGATCGAAGACACCGGTATTGCCAAAGAAGCGCTGGTTGCGCAGTTCGGTGAAACCGTGGCCGAACTGGTCGATGGCGTCAGCAAGCTGACCCAGATGAACTTCGAAACCAAAGCCGAAGCCCAAGCTGAAAACTTCCAGAAAATGGCCATGGCCATGGCCCGCGACATTCGCGTGATTCTGGTCAAGCTGGCGGACCGCTTGCACAACATGCGCACCCTCGAAGTGTTGTCCGGCGAAAAACGCCGGCGGATTGCCAAGGAAACCCTGGAAATCTACGCGCCCATCGCCAACCGGCTGGGCATGCACAACATTCGTATCGAATTCGAAGACCTCGGTTTCAAGGCGATGTACCCGATGCGCTCGGCGCGCATTTATCAGGCGGTCAAGCGCGCCCGGGGCAATCGTAAAGAGATCGTCAACAAGATTGAAGAGTCCCTTAGCCACTGTCTGGCCGTCGACGGCATTCAGGGCGAAGTGAGCGGGCGGCAAAAGCACATTTACGGCATCTATAAAAAGATGCGCGGCAAGCGTCGGGCGTTCAACGAGATCATGGACGTGTACGCGTTCCGCATCATCGTCGACAAAGTGGACACCTGCTACCGCGTGTTGGGCGCTGTACATAATTTGTACAAACCACTGCCGGGCCGCTTCAAGGACTACATCGCAATCCCTAAAGCCAACGGCTATCAATCGCTGCATACCACGCTGTTTGGCATGCATGGCGTACCGATCGAAATTCAGATCCGTACCCGTGAAATGGAAGAAATGGCCAACAACGGCATCGCCGCGCACTGGTTGTACAAATCCAGTGGCGACGAGCAGCACACCGGGACTCACGCCCGGGCGCGGCAATGGGTCAAGGGCGTGCTCGAGATGCAGCAGCGCGCCGGTAACTCCCTCGAATTTATCGAAAGCGTAAAAATCGACCTGTTCCCGGACGAGGTCTACGTCTTTACGCCCAAAGGCCGGATCATGGAGCTGCCCAAAGGCTCCACGGCGGTCGACTTTGCCTACGCGGTACACACCGACGTCGGCAACAGCTGCATTGCCTGCCGGATCAACCGTCGTCTTGCGCCGCTGTCCGAGCCACTGCAAAGCGGCTCCACGGTCGAGATCGTCAGTGCACCGGGCGCACGCCCGAACCCGGCCTGGCTCAACTTTGTGGTCACCGGCAAGGCGCGCACGCACATTCGCCACGCGCTGAAACTGCAACGCCGTTCCGAGTCCATCAGCCTCGGCGAGCGTTTGCTGAACAAAGTGCTTAACGGCTTTAACAGCGCGCTGGACAAGATCCCCGCCGAACGCGTTCAGGCCATGCTCCAGGAATATCGCCTGGAACACATCGAAGACCTGCTTGAAGACATTGGCCTGGGCAACCGCATGGCGTATGTCGTGGCCCGACGCCTGCTGGGCGAGGGCGAGCAACTGCCGAGCCCCGAAGGCCCGCTGGCCATTCGTGGTACAGAAGGCCTGGTGCTCAGCTACGCCAAATGCTGTACGCCGATTCCAGGAGACCCGATTGTCGGCCACCTGTCGGCGGGCAAAGGCATGGTCGTGCACCTGGACAACTGCCGCAATATCAGTGAAATCCGTCATAACCCTGAAAAATGCGTCCAGCTATCATGGGCCAAGGACGTTACCGGCGAATTCAACGTCGAATTGCGCGTCGAGCTGGAACACCAGCGCGGCCTGATCGCCTTGCTGGCCAGCAGCGTCAACGCCGCCGACGGCAACATCGAAAAAATCAGCATGGACGAACGCGATGGTCGAATCAGCGTGGTCCAACTGGTAGTCAGCGTGCACGACCGTGTGCACCTGGCGCGCGTGATCAAAAAACTGCGCGCCCTTACCGGGGTCATCCGCATCACTCGTATGCGTGCGTAGCCACCTAATTACAAGGAGTCACCCATGTCCAAGACTGTAATCACCAGCGATAAGGCACCTGCAGCGATCGGTACTTACTCTCAGGCGATCAAAGCTGGCAATACCGTCTACATGTCCGGTCAAATCCCGCTGGACCCAAAAACCATGGAACTGGTTGAAGGCTTTGAAGCCCAGACCATTCAGGTGTTCGAAAACCTGAAGTCTGTAGCTGAAGCAGCGGGTGGCTCGTTCAAAGACATCGTCAAACTGAACATCTTCCTGACCGACCTGAGCCACTTCGCCAAGGTCAACGAGATCATGGGCAAGTACTTCGAACAGCCGTACCCGGCACGCGCAGCCATCGGCGTTGCCGCGCTGCCAAAGGGTTCGCAAGTCGAGATGGACGCCATTCTGGTACTCGAGTAATACCCTCGGCGCAGCACATTCATGCTGCGCCAACCCCCTCGCTTCTCCCCCCGCTTTAAAAGGATTCCACTATGCGCAAAGCGCTAGCCTTGTCACTGCTCGCCGTATTACTGGGCGGCTGTGCCAGCGAACCTGCACCCCGCGATATCAGTGGCGTCTGGATTAACCAGGGCGCAATCGATGAAGCTGCCAAGGGCGGCAACCTGCGTGAAGCCTTGCTGGCTAACGGGCCGAATCTTGAATGGGACATCGACGCCAAAAACGCCAAAGCCAACTACACCAACGGCTTTGAGTGGGTCGAAGGCAAATTGACGCCTGGCCACAAGGGCGCCTGGCAAGTGGCGGTGTATGGCAGTTCGGCCATCGAGCTTGATGTGCAGGGCGCAGAGCTGGTCCAGGCCGCTTCAGACGCCGACCCTCAGCAGTCCTTTGTGCGTACGCCCCTAAAGCTGAGCAGTGATGCCCCTTTGGGCACAAATTTCGAGTACGCGCTCAAGGCGGCCTATCTGGGCGGTCAGTGGCGTGTGATCAGCGGCTTGGGGCAGGGCAATACCGTGACCTTTATGCCGGACGGCCAAGTCAAAGGCCTGCCCAACAACAACGCCTACGCCCTGTGCATGGCGGGCGACTGCGCGTCCATGAGTGGCGAATACGACAGCCTGTGGCTGCAACAGGACGAAATCGGCGCCGCGCATATCTTTGTGCGAAACGGCAACCGGCTTGAAATCTTCCAGGCGCTGGACTCCGCCAAGCCTGACGAAATGCCCCAGCTCTACCCAGGCAAACAGGAATGGGTGCTGGAGAAACAGCCCTAAAAGCCAACCCCGCTCCTGATCTGCCCCCCAAAATTGAATGGGTGTCCAACTTTTTGGGGGCAGTTCATCCTGTAGGAGCGAGCTTGTCTCGCGATCTTTTGATCTTCAAAAGATCGCAGCCTTCGTGCCTCGACAGCTCCTACGGTTTAATAGCGTCAAGAATCGCGGCATAGCCTTCGCGGTAGCTTGGGTAGCGCGGCTCCCAGCCCAATGCTTTAGCCCGTGCGTTACTGCAACGCTTGCTGCCCGCACGGCGCACGCTCGCCTCTTCGGCCCATTCGGTCACACCCAGGCGCTCTCGCAACCAGTCCACCACCTCGGCCAGCGGCGCGGGCGCGTTGTCGACACCGATGTAGCAGTCGTCCAGCGTTTTGCCCTGATCAGCCGCTTCTAGCAAAAAGGCCAGCAGCCCGGCAGCGTCATCGGCGTGAATGCGGTTGCCGTACAGCGGCGGATTGACCGCAACCCGATAACCCTTGCGCACTTGCCCCAGCAGCCATTCCCGGCCCGGCCCGTAAATGCCGGTCAGGCGCACGACACTGGCGGGCACACCGCTGCTCAGCGCCAGTTTCTCGGCCTCGAGCATGATGCGGCCGGAGTAATTGGTGGACTCGGCAGGGGAGGTTTCATCGACCCATTCCCCGTCTTGCTGCACATAAACGCCGCTGCTGGACACAAACAACAGGCGCTTGGGCTGCTGTTTATGGTGTTTGAGCCAGCTCAAGGTGTGCTTCAAACCCTCAACATAAGCCGCCTGATAACCCGCCTCGTCGTGTTCGGTGGCCGCAGTGCTGTACACCAAGTAATCAATCTGGCCGGTCGGCCAGTCAGCCGGGCATGCCTCATTGAACAGGTCGCCTGCGACACCAATGACGCCTGCCGGCAAGCGATCGATGGAGCGGCGCAGCCCATAGACTTGCCAGCCTTTATCGAGCAACTGAGTGGCCAAGCGACTTCCGACATCACCGCAACCGACGATCAACGCTGTGGCATTGGACATCTCAAAACTCCTTACTAAATGTTACAAAAATGGCTGAACGGACACGACCAAGGTCGTGACATTTGAAAAAAACAAGTGCATTCGCTTTTGTTAACAAGAATTACTTGCAATAATAACGCATCGTTTGCCCTGGGTCTCAAGACGCGCTGTAGGGCAATTCTTCTTTTCTTTCTTCAGGTCCGGCTAGCATGACACGCAATCAACCCACCGCTTCGCCAACCCAGCTTTCGAGCCCTTCACGTCTGTGGCGTGGGCTTGCGGCGCTGATGTTCAGCTTCTTGCTGGCACCTGCTGCGGCCTTTGCCGATGAGCCTGCTGCCCCCGCTGCACATTCTGCGACCGAAGCTGCGGCCCCGGCGCCTGTTGCTGCCCCTGTCGCGACCGACCCTGCTCTGGCAGAAGGCGCTGGCGCACCGGCCGATGACGCACCGCAAGTGATCGCCGAAGAAGACAATAGCCTGGGCATGGCCCACGACCTGTCCCCATGGGGCATGTACAAAAACGCTGACATCATCGTAAAAATCGTGATGATCGGCCTGGCCATTGCGTCGATCATCACCTGGACCATCTGGATTGCCAAAGGCTTTGAAGTCCTGGGCGCCAAGCGTCGTCTGCGCGGTGAAATCGCCAACCTGAAAAAAGCCCGTACCCTTCAGGAAGCCAGCGAAACTGCTGCCAAAGAAGGCACCCTCGCGCACCTGCTGGTACAAGACGCGATGGAAGAAATGCGCCTGTCGGCCAATAGCCGTGAGAAAGAAGGCATCAAGGAGCGTGTGAGCTTCCGTCTTGAGCGCCTGGTGGCTGCTTGCGGTCGTAACATGAGCAGCGGCACCGGCGTGCTGGCAACCATCGGTTCCACTGCCCCGTTCGTCGGTCTGTTCGGTACCGTGTGGGGCATCATGAACTCCTTTATCGGTATCGCTAAAACCCAAACCACCAACCTGGCCGTGGTTGCACCGGGTATTGCCGAGGCTTTGCTGGCCACTGCACTGGGCCTGGTTGCAGCGATCCCTGCGGTAGTGATTTACAACGTCTTCGCCCGCTCCATCACCGGCTACAAAGCTCAGGTGGCGGATGCGTCGGCAGAAGTGTTGCTGCTGGTTAGTCGTGACCTCGATCACCTGCCGCCCGAGCGCAGCTCGCAACCGCACATGGTGAAAGTGGGGTAATCGGCCATGGGCCTGCATTTAAAAGAAGGCGATGACGATCTCGCCGAGAACCATGAAATCAACGTCACCCCCTTTATTGACGTGATGCTGGTGCTGCTGATCATCTTTATGGTGGCCGCACCGCTGGCAACTGTGGATATCAAGGTTGACCTGCCCGCTTCGACCGCCAAACCGGCGCCGCGGCCAGAGAAACCGGTGTTCCTCAGCGTCAAGGCTGATCAGCGCCTGTACCTGGGCGAAGAGCCAGTCACGGTTGAGGCGTTGGGTCCGACCCTGGATGCCAGGACTCACAACAACAAAGACACGACGATCTTCTTCCAGGCCGACAAAGGCGTGGACTACGGTGACTTGATGAGCGTGATGGATGCACTGCGCGCAGCCGGTTACTTGAAGGTAGGTCTGGTCGGATTAGAGACGGCAGCCAAGAAATGACCATAGCGCGCCAAAAGATGACGCGTTACGCAATCAGCTTGGCCGTGGTGTTGGGTGTCCATGCAGTGGCAGTGATTCTTGCCCTGCAATGGTCCAACCCACGGGCTATCGAACTTCCACCGCAAGCCATGATGGTTGATCTGGCGCCGATGCCAGCACCACCACCGCCTGCACCGCCGAAAGTGGTGACACCACCGCAACCACCGGCCCCAGTGGAAGAGTTGCCGATACCCAAGCTGGCTGAAGCGCCCAAGCCGAAGATCGCTGTTCCAAAACCGGTCAAACCCAAGCAAAAGCCTCAACCGCCCAAGCCTGTGGAAAAACCTGATCCGGTCAAAGAAAAGCCGTCAGAAGAGAAACCAAGCGACGCCACGCCGACCAAAGCGCCGACTGAGAAGTCTGCTGCACCGGCTCCTGGCCCGTCGCCACAACAACTGGCTGCCAAAGCCAGCTGGGAAGGTACGTTGCTGGCCCACTTGGGCAAGTACAAGAAGTACCCACCAGCGGCGCAGTCGCGAGGCAAGGAAGGTCTGAACCGTCTGCGCTTCGTGGTCGACGCTGAAGGCAAGGTGCTGTCCTACGAGTTGGTAGGCCGCTCCGGCAACGCGGATCTGGACCGGGCCACCCTGGAAATGATTCGCCGGGCACAACCATTGCCCAAGCCGCCGCCAGAAATGCTGACCAACGGCAGCATCGAAATCGTGGCACCGTTCGTTTATTCCATCGATAAACGTCGGCGTTAACACCAAAAAGGGCACCTCAGGGTGCCCTTTTTGCATGTTGGCCCCGCCCCTGTAGCCGCTGACGAGGTACGAAGGCTGCGATGCGGGCCGCAGGACCGCCGTTCGGGGTCGCTTCGCAACCCATCGCAGCCTCATGCTTCGTCAGCGACTACAAAGTAGCGGATGAAACCTGCCGCAGTCACTGTGGTTCCCCGGGCAATGAGTGATAACGTGCGTCTATCGATTGCAGCCGTTATGCTTGGCTCGTCAATACAGGGACGCCCGCTATGACTCTTACTGAATTGCGCTACATCGTTACGCTCGCCCAAGAACAACACTTCGGCCATGCCGCCGAGCGTTGCCACGTCAGCCAGCCGACGCTGTCAGTGGGCGTGAAAAAACTGGAAGACGAACTCGGTGTGCTGATTTTCGAGCGCAGCAAAAGCGCTGTGCGTCTCACGCCAGTGGGTGAAGGCATCGTTGCCCAGGCGCAGAAGGTGCTTGAGCAAGCCCAAGGGATTCGCGAACTGGCTCAGGCCGGTAAGAACCAACTGACCGCGCCGCTAAAAGTCGGGGCGATTTACACCGTTGGCCCTTACCTTTTCCCACACCTGATTCCGCAACTGCATCGGGTCGCCCCGCAAATGCCGTTGTACATCGAAGAAAACTTCACACACGTGCTGCGCGACAAACTGCGCAACGGCGAGCTGGACGCGATCATCATCGCGCTGCCTTTCCACGAAGCCGACGTGCTGACGTTGCCGCTCTACGACGAGCCGTTCTACGTGCTGATGCCGAGCGAGCACCCGTGGAGCAAAAAAGAAACCATCGACGCCAACCTGCTCAATGACAAAAGCTTGTTGCTGTTGGGTGAAGGCCACTGCTTCCGTGATCAGGTGCTTGAGGCTTGCCCCACGCTGACCAAAGGCGCTGATGGCGCCAAGCACACCACCGTGGAATCCAGCTCGCTGGAAACCATCCGCCACATGGTGGCCTCGGGTCTGGGGATTTCGATCCTGCCGTTGTCGGCGGTCGACAGCCACCATTACGCCCCCGGCATTTTGTCGGTGCGTCCGCTGACCCCGCCGGTGCCGTTTCGTACGGTAGCGATTGCCTGGCGCGCGAGCTTCCCACGGCCAAAAGCCATTGAAATCCTCGCGGACTCGATCCGCCTGTGTTCCGTGGCCAAGCCACCTGCCGCGACGTAAGAAGCTGAAATGACTGAGTTGTCTAACGTGCCGGTCACCGTGTTCAAGGGCGTCGGTGAGGCCATGGCCGAGAAATTGGCCAAGGTCGGGCTCGAAACCGTTCAGGATGTGCTTTTCCACCTGCCATTGCGCTATCAGGACCGCACCCGTGTAGTGCCGATTGGCGCGCTGCGGCCGGGACAAGACGCCGTGGTCGAAGGCCGGGTGATCGGCCTCGACGTGGTGATGGGTAAGCGCCGTAGCCTGCTGGTGCGTATTAACGACGGCACCGGCGGCTTGAGCCTGCGTTTTTACCATTTCAGCAATGCGCAAAAAGAAAGCCTCAAGCGCGGCACCGAAGTGCGCTGCTATGGCGAGGCGCGTCCCGGCGCGTCGGGGCTGGAGATTTACCACCCCGAATACCGCGCCATTACCGGTGCTGAGCCGCCACCGGTCGACACTACCCTGACGCCGATCTACCCGACCACCGAAGGCCTGACCCAGCAGCGCTTGCGCCAGCTCAGCCAGCAAAGCCTGGCCATGCTGGGGCCGCGCAGCCTGCCCGACTGGTTGCCGCCCGAACTGGCCAAGGACTACCAACTGGCGCTGCTGGACGAGGCCATTCGCTATTTGCATCAGCCGCCCGCCGATGCCGATGTTGAAGAACTCGCGCTGGGCCATCACTGGGCCCAGCACCGCCTGGCGTTTGAAGAACTGCTGACTCACCAGCTCTCGCAGCAAAGGTTGCGCGAGAGCCTGCGCTCGCAGCAAGCCCCGGCGTTGCCCAAGGCTAAAAAGCTGCCCAAGCAATACCTCGCCAACCTGGGCTTCCCGCCCACGGGCGCGCAAGTGCGGGTGGGCAACGAAATCGCCTACGACCTCAGCCAGCCCGAACCCATGCTGCGCCTGATCCAGGGCGATGTGGGCGCGGGCAAGACCGTTGTCGCAGCCCTGGCCGCCTTGCAGGCGCTGGAGGCCGGTTATCAGGTGGCCTTGATGGCGCCCACTGAAATCCTTGCCGAGCAGCATTTCATCAGCTTTAAACGCTGGCTGGAGCCGCTGGGTCTCGAAGTCGCCTGGCTGGCCGGCAAGCTCAAGGGCAAGGCGCGGGCGGCATCGCTGGAGCAAATCGCCAATGGCGCCCCCATGGTGGTCGGCACCCATGCGTTGTTCCAGGACCAGGTGCAGTTCAAGAACCTGGCGCTGGTGATCATCGACGAACAGCACCGCTTCGGCGTGCAGCAACGTCTGGCCCTGCGCAATAAAGGCGTGGGCGGGGTCATGTGCCCGCACCAGTTAATCATGACCGCCACCCCGATCCCGCGGACCCTGGCCATGAGCGCCTACGCCGACCTCGACACCTCGATCCTCGACGAGCTGCCGCCCGGCCGGACCCCGGTCAACACCGTGCTGGTGGTCGACACGCGGCGGTTTGAAGTGATTGAGCGAGTGCGCGCGGCCTGCGCCGAAGGGCGGCAGGCGTACTGGGTGTGCACCCTGATTGAAGAATCCGAAGAAATGACCTGTCAGGCCGCCGAAAGCACCTTCGAGGACCTGTCCAGCGCGTTGGGCGAGCTGCGCGTCGGCCTGATCCACGGCCGCATGAAGGCCGCCGAAAAAGCCGAAGTCATGGCCCAATTCAAAGCCGGCGAGCTGCAATTGCTGGTCGCAACCACCGTGATCGAAGTCGGCGTGGACGTGCCCAATGCCAGCCTGATGATCATCGAAAACCCCGAGCGTCTCGGCTTGTCGCAGTTGCACCAACTGCGCGGGCGCGTGGGCCGGGGCAGCGCGGCCAGCCATTGCGTGCTGCTCTACCATCCGCCGCTGTCACAAGTCGGACGTCAGCGTCTGGGCATCATGCGTGAAACCAACGATGGTTTTGTGATCGCTGAAAAAGACCTTGAACTGCGCGGCCCCGGCGAAATGCTCGGCACCCGGCAAACCGGGCTGCTGCAATTCAAAGTGGCCGACTTGATGCGCGATGCCGATTTGCTACCCGCCGTGCGCGACGCTGCCCTGGCGTTGCTGGAGCGCTGGCCGAGTCACGTCAGTCCATTACTGGATCGCTGGTTACGCCATGGCCAGCAGTACGGTCAGGTGTAAAAAGATCGTTCAGTAAATACAGACGCGGCCGATCCAATACCGGGTTATCAAATTTGAGTTGCACACATCGGATGCAGACCATGAGTAAAGTCGCTATTGCCCTCGCCGTTCCGAGCACGCCACCGGTCATTCAGCAGTTGCTCAGTGAGCGGGCGGTTGCCTATCGAGAAGTCCTCGACCATCCGGGGCTCAACCCGGACAGCAAAGTCCAGGCCGTGCTGCTCGATGACACCGCTGGCGCCTTGATGGTGATGTTCGCCCAGAGCCAATTGCTTGACCTCAACCGCTTGGCCGACTTGATCGGGCGTCGCATGACCGCCGTTGCCCAAAGCCGGCTGCGCGAGATACTCGACCGCCACGGCCTGAAGCAACTGCCGGGTCTGCCGGCCATTACCCGTTCGTCTTGCCTGTACGAAGAGCAACTGCTGCAACAGCCGCTGCTGCTGATCAGCTCGGGGGAGCCGGGCCTGTTGCTGGAAGTCACCCGCGAAGACTTCCTGCGCTTGCTGGGCGTGGCCAACGCCGGGCGCTTTGGTGAGCCTCTGAGCGAGATTATCCTCAACCTGAACCGCCCTGACGACGACAGCGAAGCCATCACCCAGGCAGTCAAGGCCTTCACGGCGCGGCGCATTCAGCAGCGGCTTGAAGCCACCATTGAAATACCGCCGCTGGCAGAGAGCGTGCGCAAAATCATGCGCCTGCGGGTTGACCCTGAAGTCACCATCGATGAAATCACCAGCGTGGTGGAAACCGACCCGGCGCTGGCGGCCCAAGTCATGAGCTGGGCATCGTCGTCGTACTACGCGGCGCCGAGCAAAATCCGCTCGGTTGAGGACGCCATCGTGCGCGTGCTCGGGGTCGACCTGGTGATCAACCTGGCCTTGAGCCTGTCACTGGGTAAAACCCTGAGCTTGCCCAGGGACAACCCGCAGTCCTGCACGCCGTACTGGCAACAGTCGATCTACACGGCGGCGGTGATTGAAGGCCTGACCCGCAGCATGCCGCGTGACAAACGCCCGGAAACCGGGCTGGCGTATCTGGCCGGGCTGCTGCACAACTTTGGCTACCTGTTGCTGGCCCACGTGTTTCCGCCGCACTTTTCGCTGATTTGCCGCCACCTTGAGGTCAACCCGCACGTTAGTCACAGCGTGATTGAGCAGCACTTGCTGGGCATCAGCCGCGAACAAATGGGCGCCTGGCTGATGCGCCATTGGGGCATGCCGGATGAATTGACCGCCGCGTTGCGTTTCCAGCACGACCCGGACTACATCGACGCCGATGCCGAATACCCGAACCTGGTGTGTATGGCGCTGGGTTTGCTGCGCAATCGCGGGGTTGGCCACGGGGCCTATGCGCCGCTGCCTGATGCGCTGTTCGAGCGCTTGAACGTGACCCGCGAAAAAGCCGAAGACGCGGTCAACAAAGTGCTGGAAGCCGAAGTGCTGCTGCGCGAGCTGGCCAACAAATTCAGCCAGGCCTAACGCATAACCTTTCATGTGGGAGCGGGCTTGCTCGCGATATAGGCGACACGGTGTGTCTGTAACACCGAGTCTGTCCCATCGCGAGCAAGCCCGCTCCCACAGATAGTTACCGTTGCGACTGCGAGTGTGCCTGCCCTTGCTGAATCGCCCACTGCACCACTTGCGGCATCAGCGTATCGGCTGCTTGGCCAAAGCCTGCGACAACCTGCGGCACCAGTGGATTGCTCAGCGGTTGGCGGGCTTCAAAACGCTTGGAACTGATGATGCGCTGGTCGCTGCTGCGCACCAGTCGGGCGTTGTATTGCACCAGCACTTCCGGGCTTTTGCCGTTGTAGTGCGTCTGGAACGCCAACAACTCGCCCCCTAATTCGTAATCGGACTGCAAGTTGCTGTCATCGGTGCTCAGCGCCTGCACCCGGCCGTCTTGTAAAAAGGCGTCCAGCAGGCGATTGCGCAGCAATGCCGGGGCCGGGTCGCTCCAGCGCGCGCCCTTGTAGTTGCTGATCAGGTTGCCCTCGGGCACCACGGCGATGTTCTGGCTGTTCAGCGTGTTGCTGGCCATCGGCTTTTCAAGGCGCAGCGACCACTTCACCGGGGCGCCCTGGCTGGCCGCAATCGGCGTTTGCGCATCGGGCAGGCGATACACGTCCACCACTTCGGGCTTGGGGAAAATCGAGCAAGCGCTGAGCAAGCTCAGGCTGGCGGCCAGGAAGAGGGAGCCTGCCAGGCGATAAGGTCGGATCATGGGGTGAATTCCTTGTTCTGCTCGCGGCCCAGCAAGTAACCGCTCGGGTTGGCTTCCAGACGCCGCGAAATGCCCCGCAGCGTGTTCAGCGTCTCGCGCAACTCATTGACCGCCGGGCCCAACTGATTAAGCCCTTGCAGCCCGCTGTTGAGTGAGGCTTCGTTGTTGTTGATCAGCGTGTTGATGGTCGCCGTGCTCTGCTCCAGCGAGTGCATGGCCTGCTCGGCACTGGTGAACACTTGCTTGCCCTGACTGTTGAGCAAGCCGTTGGCGTTGCGCATCAGCGCGGTGGTTTGCTCCAGCGTGGCCGAGGCTTGCTTGCCCACTTGCGACAATTGCTTGAGGGTCTGCGCAATGTCGTTGCGCTGGTCAGCAATGGCGCTGGTAGTTTGCTCAAAGTTCGACAGGGTCTTGGCCACGCTGTCGACGTTCTCATGGGAGAACAGCCGGTTGGCGTTGTGCAGCAGAATGTTGATGTTGGCCAGCATGTCGTTGCCATCGGTCAACAGTCGGGCAATCGGCGAGGGCGAGGCCACAATCACCGGCAATTTGCCGTCTTTGCCTTTGAGCATCGGGCTGCCCGGATCACCGCCGCTGAGCTGGATGATCGAGGTGCCGGTCACGCCGGTCAGTGCCAGCTTGGCCTTGGTGTCGACTTTAACCGGTGTGCCGGCGGCCAGACGAATGCGCGCCAATACGCGACGCGGGTCTTTGTCGTCCAGGCGCAGTTCAATCACGTCACCGACCTTGATCCCGTTGTATTGCACCGAGCTGCCTTTGGACAAGCCGCTGACGGCCTCGTTGAACACCACTTCGTAGTCCGTGAACGTATCGTCCATGCTCGACTTCGCCAGCCACAGGCCAAACAGCATGGCGCCTGCGACGACCAACACGCTGAACAGGCCGATCAATACATGATGGGCGCGGGTTTCCATGTCAATGCTCCTTACGCTGGGTTGCCGCTTCATACGCGGCGCGGCCACGAGGGCCATGGAAATACTCATGAATCCAGGGATCGTCGAAGTTTTCGACTTCGGCGATTGGCGCGGCGACCAACACCCGTTTTTGCGACAACACCGCCACCCGGTCCGTGATGGTGTACAGCGTGTCGAGGTCGTGGGTGACCAAAAACACACTCAAACCCAGCGCATCGCGCAGGGTTAGAATCAGTTGGTCGAACGCCGCCGCGCCAATCGGGTCGAGCCCGGCCGTGGGTTCGTCAAGAAACAGGATGTCCGGGTCTAGCGCCAGGGCGCGGGCCAGGGCGGCGCGCTTGATCATCCCGCCAGACAGCGCCGAAGGGTATTTGTCGGCAGCCGACAGCGGCAGCCCGGCCAACGCCAGCTTGACCAGCGCCAGATGCTCTGCGTCGGGGCGGCTCAGCCCGGCGTGTTCGATCAAGGGCATGGCGATGTTTTCGGTGACTGTCAGCGACGAAAACAGCGCGCCTTGCTGAAACAGCACACCAAAACGCCGCTCAATCAACGAGCGCTGGGCTTCGGGCAGGCTCAGCAGGTCTTGGCCGAACACCCGCACTTCGCCTTCTGTGGGGCGGCGCAGGCCGACAATGCTGCGCAACAGCACCGATTTGCCCGTGCCGGAGCCGCCGACCACGCCGAGGATTTCGCCTTTGTACACATCCAGATCGAGGTGCTCGTGCACAGTTTGGGTGCCAAACCGATTGCACAGGTCGCGCACTTCGATCACCGCCTCGCGGGGCGTCTTCGTTGGCGTACTCACCAGCCCATCTCCATAAAGAACAGCGCGGCCACGGCGTCCAGCAGGATCACGATAAAGATCGACTGCACCACGCTGGAGGTGGTGTGCGCACCCACCGACTCGGCGCTGCCGCTGACTTTAAAGCCCTCAAGGCAACCGACAGCGGCAATCAAAAACGCAAAGAACGGCGCCTTGACCATGCCCACCAAAAAGTTTTTAACGCCGATGTCGGAGTGCAGCATCGAAATAAACATGTCCGGCGAGATGCCCAGCGACACCACGCACACCACCGCGCCGCCCAAAATACCGGCCATCATGGCCAGAAAGGTCAGCATCGGCAGGGCGATCAACAGCGCCAGCACCCGTGGCACCACCAGCAGGTCCATCGGGTCCAGGCCCAGCGTGCGGATCGCATCGATCTCTTCGTTGGCCTTCATCGAGCCAATTTGCGCGGTAAACGAACTGGCCGTCCGGCCCGCCAGCAGGATGGCGGTCAGCAGCACGCCAAACTCACGCAGAAACGAAAACGCCACCAGGTCGACGGTGTAGATCCCGGCGCCAAAATTGGCCAGCACCGTGGCCCCCAAAAACGCCACCACGGCGCCCACCATAAAGGTCAGCAGCGCCACAATCGGCGTGGCGTTGAGGCCGATCTGCTCGATCTGCGCCACCACCGGCGTGACGCGCCATTGCTTGGGACGCAGCAGGTTGCGGGCAATGCTTTGCAGAATGACCCCGATAAAGCCCAGCAACTGCAGGGTGTCTTGCCAGAGCTTGTAGACCGCGCTGCCGATGCGGCTCAGCAGCAAGAGGCCGATATTGATTTCGACCGCTTTAACCGGCACGCAGAAGTCGCGCATCGACGAGTACACGGTTTGCAGCAGGGCGCGGTCGGCCTCGGGGAGTTTGGTGGCGCTGTCGGCCAGTTGGCTGACGCGCTCGGCGCCCAGCAACTCAACCAGCAACGACGCGCCTGCGGTGTCCAGGCGGGACACGTCATCGAGGTCAATGTGGGTACTGGCGTCGTATTTGCCCGCGAGCTGTTCAGTCAGCTTTTTCAGCCGGGCATAATTGGCCAGCGTCCATTGGCCACTGATTTTCAGCCGCGCAGGATTACTTGACGTGTCTAGTTGGGCATCGCCCGCCATGGCAGTAATAGTCGTAGGCTCCATGCTCAGTACGCTTAAACGCAGACCTTATGTAATAGCACACTCTCGTAAAAGTGTTTCAGTTTGCCTGTACATCGGTGGGCGTGGATTGATCTGTGTCGGTGACTTTGAAGCGCAGCACCCCAATCATCTGCCCGTCTTCGGTCAACACTTTGACCTGCCAGCGCCCGACCGGGTTGGGCGGGAAGTTCAGTTTGTGGGTCCAGGCCCGGTAGCCTTCCTTGCGTCCGCCGTGAATATCCAGGGCGATGCGGTCCACCTCTTGGCCGTTGAGCAGCCACACGTGGTAGATCCGCTCGTTGAGGCCACGGGGCGCATTGATCGAGGTGTAGGCATACAAACCCTGGCTGCGCAGCTGGCTGACGCTGATCTGCTCGATACTCTCGCCGGGTGTGCGGCTCTGGACTTGCGTCGTGACCGCGACTTCGGTCATCCACAGCGTTGCGGGCGGCACCCACGAGCGTAGCAGCCAGCCCGTCGCCCCCAGCGCGATGACGATCAGTGGCAACACCAGCCAACCACGCCAGGTTTTAAGGGGCAGGCTGACCGCCATGCTGGGGATGGAAAGCAGCACGGCTGCGCCCAGCGCCAGTTTGTAGCTCTCGGCGGTGGTCAGATTAAGGATGATCGGCAGCGCGGTCAGCAACGCCGCGAACAACGCCAGCGTGTGCATGCCCAGGTACAGCCAGCGCCGTGGGGCCAGCCATTTGTAATACAGCGGGTCGGTGATGGTCACCAGCGCGGCGGCGCCCAGCAGGCCGGTAAACACCAGTTGGCCGCTGTTCCAGGTGGTGGTGATGAAAAAGAACGGCAGGACGAAAAACAGGCTTTCCTGATGGATCATCTGCGTTGCGTAACGCAGCAAAGGCGGGGGGATTTCGCGTTTAAAGACGCGGGCAAACCATTGGGTCAGGGTGTTTTCGAGCATCAGCCAGACCCAGCTCACCAGCAGGATCACCGCGATCCAGCGGGCCATGCCTTGCTGGCGGTCCACCAGAATAAAACTGCCCACACCCGAGCAAAAACCGAACAGCGCAATCAGCCCTGGGTAACGCTTCATCAACTCCAGGACGCGCTGTACGTAGTGGTTCCAGTTTGGCATTCGGTGATTCACATTCTGCGTAGGAAAAATCCACAACAGAATAACGGTTTAGCGCGGTTGGCGTCCGGGGGATTGCACGGTGGTGGTCTCATCGCGAGCAAGCCCGCTCCCACAAGGTCAGTGCAAAACCTGTGGGAGTGGGCTTGCCCGCGATAAGATCGGCGCGCGGTTTTATGGATTAACGCACGGTGCTTTCGAAACGGCTGGCGCCCGGCAGTTCCAGCACCAGCTCATCGCCCACGTTCAGCGGGCCAACACCCACCGGGGTGCCGGTCATGATCACGTCGCCCGCTTGCAGCGAGAAGCACCCGGCCATGTACTGAATCATCGGCACAATCGGGTTGAGCATCAGGGCGCTGTTGCCGTCCTGGCGCACTTCGCCGTTGATGGTCAGGCGAATGCCAATATCAGTCACGTCCGGGAACGTGCAGCTCGGTACGAACGGTGCGAGTACGCAGGCGCCATCGAACGACTTGGCGACTTCCCACGGCAGGCCTTTAGCCTTGAGCTCCGATTGCTTGTCGCGCAGGGTCAGGTCCAGGCCCGGCGCGAAGCCCGAGATCGCGTCCAGCACTTCTTCGGCGCTTGGGTTGTTGGACAAAGGCTTGCCGATCAACACCGCAATTTCGGCTTCGTAATGCACCGAGCCACGGTCGTGCGGGATGGCAAACCCGCCTTCGGTCGGCACTACACAACTGCCGGGCTTGATAAACAAGAGCGGCTCAGTCGGGATCGGGTTATCCAGCTCTTTGGCATGCTCGGCATAGTTACGCCCGATGCACACGACTTTGCCGATAGGAAAGTGAATCCGGGTACCGTCGACGTATTGGTGCTGATAGCTCATGGGAATCTCCGTTGGAGTAGCTGCAAGCGTCAAGTTGAAAGCTTCAAGAGAACATCGCAGAGCTGCACCAGACCCGCTTCAAGCTTGCGGCTTGAAGCTTGCCACTGGCAGCTGCCTTGTTCACAAGGCAAAAATCTTGCCTGGGTTCATGATGCCGTTCGGGTCGAACACGGCCTTGAGGGCTTTCATGTACTCGATCTCAACCGGCGAGCGGCTGTAGGTCAAGTAATCACGTTTGGTCATGCCCACGCCGTGTTCTGCCGAGATCGAGCCGTTGTACTTCTCGACCGTTTCAAAGACCCATTTGTTGACCGTCGCGCACTTGGCAAAGAACTCGTCCTTGCTCAGGTTCTCGGGCTTGAGAATGTTCAAGTGCAGGTTGCCGTCGCCGATGTGGCCGAACCAGACAATCTCGAAGTCCGGGTAGTATTCGCCGACGATGGCGTCAATTTCTTTCAAGAAGGCCGGTACTTTCGAAACGGTGACCGAGATGTCGTTTTTGTACGGCGTCCAGTGCGAAATGGTCTCGGAGATGTACTCACGCAGCTTCCACAGGTTGTGCAACTGGGTTTCGCTCTGGCTCATCACGCCGTCCAGCACCCAGCCTTGCTCGACGCAGTGCTCGAAGGTTTCCAGCGCAGTGTTGGCCACTTCTTCAGTGGTCGCTTCAAATTCCAGCAGCGCGTAGAACGGGCAGTCGGTGTCAAACGGCGAAGGTACGTCGCCACGGGCCATGACTTTGGCCAATGCCTTGTCAGAGAAGAACTCAAAAGCCGTCAGATCCAGCTTGCTCTGGAAAGCGTGCAACACCGGCATGATGGCGTCGAAGTCGGCGGTGCCGAGCACCATGGCCGTCAGGTTTTTCGGTGCCCGGTCCAGGCGCATGGTGGCTTCGACCACAAAGCCCAACGTGCCTTCGGCGCCGATAAACAGCTGGCGCATGTCATAGCCGGTGGCGTTTTTGATCAGGTCCTTGTTCAGTTCCAGCACGTCGCCCTTGCCGGTCACGACTTTCATGCCCGCCACCCAGTTGCGGGTCATGCCGTAGCGAATCACCTTGATCCCGCCGGCATTGGTGCCGATGTTGCCGCCAATCTGGCTGGAACCGGCCGAGGCGAAGTCCACCGGGTAGTACAGGCCGTTTTCTTCGGCCAGGTTTTGCAGGGCCTTAGTGACCACGCCCGGCTGGCAAACCGCTGTGCGGTCAGTCAGGTTGAGATCGAGCACCTGGTTCATGTAATCGAAAGACACCACCACTTCGCCATTCGCCGCAACGGCCGCTGCCGACAAGCCAGTACGCCCGCCCGATGGCACCAGTGCGACCTTGTGGGTGTTGGCCCAGCGCACGATGGCCTGGACTTGTTCGATGGTTTTCGGAAAGACGATCGCGGTGGGCGCTGGAGCGAAATGCTTGGTCCAGTCCTTGCCGTAAGCATTAAGGGAATCAGCATCGGTCAGAACCTTGCCAGGCTCTACCAGGGTCTTCAGCTCTTCAATTACGGCAGGATGGGTCATCAACAGAACTCTCGAACAATTCATGGTCATCCTGAGTACGCTTCACGTCGCAGGAATGGGTGTTTAGCGGGGCGCTTATGCTAGCATACGACCCCCCCGTCGAATCGAGCCGTAGGACGATTCACGGTGCCGGTCTTCACGCCGGCCAGGCCAGCTCAGGCTGTCCATTCCCTGCCATTTTTTCTCTGGGACACAGGTTTACGCAGATGAGCAAGACTTCTCTCGATAAGAGCAAGATCAAGTTCCTTCTTTTAGAAGGCGTCCACCAATCCGCTGTTGAAGTACTGAAGTCTGCTGGTTACACCAGTATCGAGTACATCACCAGTTCCTTGCCTGAAGCCCTGCTGAAGGAAAAGATCGCTGATGCCCATTTCATCGGCATCCGTTCCCGTACTCAGCTGACCGAAGAAGTGTTCGACTGCGCCAAGAAACTGGTGGCTGTTGGTTGTTTCTGCATCGGCACCAACCAAGTCGATCTCAACGCTGCTCGCGAACGCGGTATCGCTGTATTCAACGCCCCTTACTCCAACACCCGTTCGGTGGCCGAGTTGGTGCTGGCTGAAGCGATCCTGTTGCTGCGCGGCATCCCTGAGAAAAACGCTTCCTGCCACCGTGGTGGCTGGATCAAGAGCGCGGCCAACTCCTTCGAAATCCGTGGCAAAAAGCTCGGTATCGTCGGTTATGGTTCGATTGGTACTCAGCTCTCGGTACTGGCTGAAGGCCTGGGCATGCAAGTGTTCTTCTACGACACCGTGACCAAGCTGCCATTGGGCAACGCCACTCAGGTCGGCAACCTGCACGAACTGTTGGGCATGTCCGACATCGTGACCCTGCACGTGCCTGAAACCCCGGCTACCCAGTGGATGATCGGCGAGAAAGAAATCCGCGCCATCAAAAAGGGCGGCATTTTGATCAACGCCGCACGTGGCACCGTGGTTGAGCTGGACGCCCTGGCTGACGCGATCAAGGACAAGCACCTGATCGGCGCCGCTATCGACGTGTTCCCGGTTGAGCCGCGTTCCAACGACGACGTGTTCGAAAGCCCGCTGCGTGGCCTGGACAACGTGATCCTGACCCCGCACATCGGTGGTTCCACTGCTGAAGCCCAAGCCAACATCGGCCTGGAAGTGGCAGAAAAACTGGTCAAGTACAGCGACAACGGTACGTCCGTATCGTCTGTAAACTTCCCGGAAGTGGCCCTGCCGGCTCACCCTGGCAAGCACCGTTTGCTGCACATCCACGAGAACATCCCGGGTGTGATGAGCGAGATCAACAAGGTCTTCGCCGAAAACGGTATCAACATCTCCGGCCAGTTCCTGCAAACCAACGAAAAAGTGGGTTATGTGGTGATCGACGTCGACGCCGAGTCCTCGGACCTGGCGCAAGAGAAGCTGCAAAGCATCAACGGCACCATCCGTTGCCGAGTGTTGTTTTAAAAAACTAGCTTCGAGCGGTTAAGCCTCAAGCGGCAAGTTAAAGGCAAGAGCAGATCTGCTTTGCTTTTACTTGCGGCTTTTAGCTTGAAGCTTGCAGCTCGAATAAAAAGGGAGCTCCTGAAAGGGGCTCCCTTTTTTTATTTCACATTAACCGTGATTTTCTTCGACACGATTACCGGGTCGAAGGCTTGGTGGCCAGTGTCGCCCAGCTCCAGTTGCAAGGTGTGTTTGCCTGGGGCCAGGGTCAGTTGGGTTTCAGTCTGCGCTTTGCCGAAATGCAGGTGATGGTCGTCAGTCGGGATCACCTGGCCTGGCGCAATCGGCTGGTCTACATCGACCAGCAAGTGGTGATGGCCAGAGTGTGGAGCCGGATCGCCAGCAGGTTTGAGGTCGATGCCTTCAATGCCGAATTTTACGGTGAAGGTTTTATCTACAGTGGCGCCATCCGCCGGGGAGATAATCGACACTTTTGCGCCCTCAGGCGCGGGAGTGGCAGCCAGGGCCAGAACCGAAGCGCCCATCAACACAGAAGCCAACGCAACACGAGACAGTAGAGCTTTCATTTGTATCTCCGGTTTTTGAAAAAATCGTCGGGCATGCACAACTTTGAGCAGATCCGCTGTCCAACGCCGCAGTTGACCAACATAAAGCAAAGCGAGCGCTCATTGCGAATCGCTTTCATTAAATTCAAAGGAGTGACCATGCGTTTTTTGCCAGGCCTGATGCTTTTATTGCCATTGGCGAGTCCTTTTGCTCACGCAGAACTGATGGACGACGTAAACGATCGTGGTGAATTGCGTATCGCACTTGAGGGCAATCAGGCCCCTTACAGCTTCCAGCAGGATGGCCACTTAACCGGCTTTGACGTCGAGCTGGGCGAAATGCTGGCCCGGGAGCTGGAGGTCAATTCCTCGCTCTTGGTCACAGACAGTGATGACCTGCTTTCGGGTGTTGAGAGCGGCAAGTACGACGTGGCCATCAACCACATGGCTATGACTCCTGAACTTCAGGATCGGTTCGATTTCAGTGAGCCTTATTTAGCCTCGCCTGAGCTGGCGATCCCTTTTCAGAAAGACAATCCGGCGTTCCAGGGCAGCCTGGACAAAGCCTTGCAGCGCATCAAGGCGGATGGCCGTTTGGCGGCATTGTCAGAGAAGTGGCTGGCCAATGACGCGACTGAGCCCCAGGCTTCAGATCAATAACCCCAGGCGCTACGCATGAGTGCCTGGGGTCATGGTGTGTGTCCGCGTCTTTAGTCGCGCAACGCCTTCACCTCTGCAGGTTTCACCTCGTCGCCTTTATTGCCCCAACTGGTACGAATGAAATTGACCACATCGGCTACTTCCTGATCCGACAGCCTCCAGTCGAAACCCGGCATGGTAAAGGTTGAGGGCGCGGTGTGCGTGGCCGGCAAGGTGCCGCCTTTAAGCACAATGTGAATCAGCGAAGTCGGGTCATCTGATTGCAACACCGGGTTACCCGCCAATGCCGGGAACACACGGGTGTAGCCATACCCATCGGTGCGATGGCAGGCCGCACAGTTGTCGATGTACACCGCCGCACCGCGCTTGCTGTCATTACCGTTCCATAAGGCATCGGGCACTGTCGGGTCATATTTATGGGGTCTGTCTGCCGAGTCGACCGCAGGCAATGTCTTCAAGTAGCGAGCGATAGCGGTCAGGTCGGCATCAGACATGTACTGCATGCTGTGTACGATCACGTCGCTCATACCGCCGAACACCGCGCTGCGATCACTGCGGCCGGTCTTGAGAAACTGCACCAGTTGTTCTTCGCTCCAGCTGCCCAGGCCGTCCTTGTGGTCGCCGCGCAGGTTCTTCGCGATCCAGCCTTCCAGCGGCGCACTGCCCGACAGAAACGTGCTGCCCTCTGTCGCGCTCAAGGCTTTTTCCTGCATGGTCAACGCCCGTGGGGTATGGCATGCACCGCAATGTCCTAGACCTTCCACCAGATACGCCCCGCGACTGACCACCGGATTTTGCCCAGGGGCAGGGGTGAAGTCGGCCACTGCAGGGGCAAAGCTCCAGCGCCACATAGCCAATGGCCAACGCATGCTTAACGGCCAGGGAATATCGACCGCCCGGTTCTCGGCAGCGACCGGCTTAACGCCCTGCATAAAGTAGGCATACAGCGCTTGCATGTCGGCCTGGTTGACCCGCGCGTAAGACGGGTAAGGCATCGCCGGGTACAACGTGCTGCCGTTTTTGGCGATGCCATGGCGCACGGCGTTGTCGAAATCGTCAAAGCTGTAGGCGCCGATACCGCTCGGGTCCGGGGTAATGTTGGTCGAGTAAATCGTACCGATCGGGGTTTCCATCGGCAGGCCGCCAGCGAAAGGCTTGCCACCTTTGGCCGTATGACACGCCACACAGTCACCGGCTCGCGCCAGGTATTCACCGTGTTTGATCAAGGCTGCCTGATCGACTTCAGCAGCCAGCGCCGAAAAACTGCCCAGCAGGGCCAAGGTCGCGATAACAACTGTTTTCATGGTCATCGCTCCTTATGCCTGAACCAGCGGGCCGGGGTTTTTCAGGTACTGTTCGCGGATCGCCCGGGCCGACCAGTAGGTCAGCGCGGCCACAAGACCGGTCGGGTTGTAACCCAGCCCCTGCGGGAACGCCGAGGCGCCCGGTACAAACACGTTGTGTACGTCCCACGATTGCAGGTAACGGTTCAGCGCACTGGTCTTCGGGTCAGTGCCCATGATCGCGCCGCCGTTCAGGTGAGTGGTCTGGTAGGACGCGGTGTTGAAGTGCTCACCCACTTTTTTACCGAGCAGGGCGATGGCTTTGGGGTTCATCGCCTCGGCGATCTTGCCCATTTTCTCCATCATGAAACGGTTCATTTTGATGTCGTTTTCTTGCCAGTCGAAGGTCATCCGCAAAAGAGGCTGACCGTAGGCATCGCGATAAACCGGGTCTAGATCGAGATAGTTACCACGGTAGGATTGATGCGCGCCGTGCGCGTCCATTGATACCTGGTGGGTGTAGTAATCGGCGGTGGCTTTTTTCCAGGCACTGCCCCAGGCCGGTGTACCAGGCGGGTTGGACGTGCCGGCAATGGGGCGGCTGCCGGCCTGGTTGACCCACATCGGCGAGCCACCCACAAAGCCATGTGGCCCGTGGTCAAAGTTATCGGCGTTGAAATCATCAATGGCCACGCCATTACCGCCTGCGCCGATAAAGTTGTTGGTGTGCACCTCTTTATCGAAATAGGCCTTGATGGTGCCCATGTTCTGGTACGCAAAGTTTTTGCCGACCACCCCTTCGCCGGTTTTCGGGTCGTAGGGTTTACCGATGCCCGACAGCAGCATCAAGCGAACGTTGTGGAACTGGAACGCGCCCAAAATCACTAGGTCTGCCGGTTGTTCGATCTCACGGCCCAGCGCGTCGATGTAAGTGACGCCCGTGGCTTTGCTCTTGGTGCTGTCCAGGTTGACCCGAATCACATGGGCGTCAGGGCGCAACTCAAAGTTGGGCAGCGGCTTGAGCGCGGGCAAAATGTTCACGTTTGGCGAGGCTTTGGAGTACATGTAGCAGACATAACCACTGCAGAAACCGCAGAAGTTGCACGGCCCCATTTGTGCGCCATACGGGTTGGTATAAGGCCCTGATGTATTGGCCGACGGCAGGTTATACGGCTTGTAGCCCACCTCAGTGGCCGCTTTCTGGAAGAGCTGGGCCGACACCGTATTCTTTTGTGAAACCAGCGGAAAGTGGTCGGAACGATCCGCCGCATACGGGTTGCCACCCCGGCCTTCGCCCACAATGCGGCCGTTCACGGTCCAGGCCTGGCCCGAGGTGCCGAACACTTTTTCGGCGTAATCGAAGAACGGTTCCAGTTCTTCATAACTGACGCCGAAGTCCTGGATGGTCATGTCCTTGGGGATAAAGTTTTTGCCGTAGCGTTCTTCGTAGTGGCTGCGCATGCGCAGTTCAATCGGGTCAACCCGAAAATGTACCCCCGACCAGTGCAACCCGGCGCCGCCCACACCGTTGCCAGGCAAAAACGCCCCCAGCTGGCGATTCGGCAAGGCCACGTCATTGACGCTATGGCGAATGGTCACGGTTTCTTTCGATACGTCCTGAAAGAGCTTTTTGCGCACGCTGTACGTCAGTTCGTCGATGACCTGAGGGTAGTTACCGTCCGGATACGTGTCCTGCATCGGGCCGCGCTCAAGGGCTACAACGTTTAGACCGGCTTCGGTTAACTCTTTGGCCATGATCGCGCCGGTCCAGCCGAAACCAACGATGACGGCATCTACTTTTTTCATAACGGTCGACATGCTCAGGCCCTCTCGCCGCGAATGGAAACTGCCGGGAAGGGGTACTGCTCGTTGCGTTCGACCCAGTCCATGAAATCAGCGCGAGCGCCGGGGAAGCCGATCATGGTCCAGCCGACCATGCCCTTGTTGCCGCCGTGAATGGGGTCGCAAAAGAAGCCTTCCTTAGTGTTTTGCAGCAGGAAACTGAAAAACATCTTGGCCGGGACGTTCTCGAAGTGGGGCGTTCCGGCCTCCAGCTGTTTGAGCACTTCGTCTCGGGTAGCGCTGTCTAGCCCAGCAAATGTTGAGTTATAGGTCGTTTTGCACAGTGCCTCCGTGGCAGCGATGCCCAAGCGGTAGATCTGTTTGGGCACAAGCTTGCTCTGCCAGCCCATCTCGGCCGGCGCATCGGTATTGAACGGGCCCTGCATGAACCACAGGGCGCCGCTGGCGTACGGTGTGTGCATTTGCCGGTCTATGTACTCCGGGACGCCAGCTTCCAGAGCGCCAGGGCCTTGCTCATCGGCGGGGATCAGGCGTGCTACCGCAGCGTTCAGAAATGCCCACTCCTGGGCCGTGAAATACGTCGGCTCATAAGGTGTGGCAGGGGAAGACGTGCGCCCCACAGGTTCAGGTGTGGCTGTGGCGCCCGCAGCGGGCGTCGCCATGAGCACGGAACCGCCGAGGCCGGTGCTTGCCACAGTGACCACCGGAATCAGCGTTAGGGTTTTGCGCAAAAACTCACGCCGCGGGTTGTCTTGTTCAGACATGGGAGGGGCACCTCTTCAGACATTCACGGGTAGCAGTTGCTCAGTGGCAACTTTCATTTTGGCAGCGACAAGCGTCGCAGATGAGCTTAAAAAATAGGTATCAGCAATTAATAGTTACAAATACTAGCAGGTAAGGGGCGAGGCTGAATCGATTCATGCGTAATTTTGCCGCACCTCAGCGCTGCAACAGCGCTGGCTAATCACGAATTTTTGACAAGTGGCTCACACAGTTTTTATCAGGCCTGACTCACTCTAGCGCCACCTCCTTATCCTTTAGTCGAAGTGGTTGCGCTGACATGCCCAAAGCCCGGTTTGCTCCTGCCCTGTGCCTGACATTATTGGCGGCGTTTACGCTGCCCCAGGCGATGGCCGATGATTTTGCCGTGGCGCGCCCGCCCCAGTGGGCGCAGCCGGTTGATGCGCAATACAACCTGTACCAAATGTCCCCCACGCTGTACCGCAGCGCCTTGCCGGATGACCAGGCCCAGCCGTTGCTGGAAAAACTGCACATCGGCACCGTGATCAACTTTTTGCCCGAAGCCGACAGCAGCTGGTTAAAAACCCCGGGGGTTGAACAAGTCCAATTGCCGTACCGCACCAATCATGTCGATGACGCCGATGTGCTGGCCGCCTTGCGCGCCATCCAGACGGCTCAGGCCCATGGCCCGGTATTGATGCACTGCAAACATGGTGTCGATCGCACAGGTTTGATGGCAGCGATGTACCGCGTGGTGGTGCAGGACTGGAGCAAAGAAGACGCCCTGAAAGAAATGACTCAAGGTGGCTTTGGCGAAAACTCGCACTTCAAGGATGGCGAGAAATACATGATGCAAGCCAACATCCCGAAACTGCGCCAAGCCCTGGCCAGCGGCGCGTGCAGCACCAGCCCGTTCGCCTCTTGCGTGGTCAAGAACTGGTGGAGCCCCAAGGCTTAAGGGGTATTGGCCTCAGGTAAAGCCCCGGCCCACTGGCGCAGCGCCGCTTTGCGCTGCATCGGTGGCAGCTTGCCCAGCTGTTCAACGGCCTTGTAAAACACCGCCCAGTCACCGCCGGTTTGCTTGAACAACGCAGCAAAGGCCGGCACCCATTGGTCATACAACCCGAACGGCAGCAGCTTGGCGTTGTTCATCGGGGCATTGACCCACGCGTCGTAGCGGTTGTTGCCCGCCCATTGCTGGTCGCGAAGCGCACGGTATTCACGGCGCATGCGCTCAAACTCCGCGGCTTTGCGCTGATGCATCTCAGCCGCTGGCAACGTTTGGCTGTACAGCTGCTGCAAGCGCTGGCGCGTACTCAGAACCAAGGCAATAAACGCTTCGCGCTGCTGCAAACCCTTGGTGTGTGCCGCTGGCAGCCCTTGGTAGGCGCGCCATTGGCGCGTGCCTTCCTGCTCGACAAAGCTGGCAAATGACTCGTTGAACTCAGTGTCGTCCTTCACATAAAAACGCTGATGCGCCAGCTCGTGAAAAATCAGCGTGGCCAGTCGCTCATCGCCCCAGTGCAGCATGCTGTTAAGGATCGGCTCATCAAACCAGCCCAGGGTTGAGTACGCCTCAACCCCGCTCACCCACACATCCATGCCTTGCTCGCGCTTGAGCGCGGCATCCCCGCGAGCGGCACCTTGTGAGTAATAACCCCGGTAGGCCACGCACCCGGCCACCGGAAAGCAATAGGTGACCGGGGCGAGCGAAAACTCCGCTGTCGCAAAGACATTCCACACCACGTACGGTCGCTGGATATCGGCGTACAGGCGATAACTCTGGTTGTCAGGCAGCTTTAAATGTTCGCTGGCAAAGGTCCGGGCCGCCTGGGACCGGGCCAGATGCTGGCGCAGCACAGGGTCACGCTGAGGGTCGGCCACTACCTTGGCCACCGGCTCGCGGGCCTGCAACACGTGCCATTGGCCGGTGAGCAATTGCGAGTAGTAACCCGTACTGGAGCAACCGTTAAGCAGAGGCAATAAGGCGAGGGCAAGCAGGCAGCGAAAAGTCAGTGACATGGTGCGGTCCAGTGGGCGACAAATGCTCATCGAACACACCCTATGCGACAGGAGTGAAAAAGCACAGCACCCTGTGAGAGTGGTCTGGCGCTATGCTGATGCATTACATCCTGATGGACACTCCCATGCGCACGTTTTTGCTCTTGCTCACGGCCAGCCTGCTCAGCGCCTGTGCCAGCACGCCTCTGCCACCACACGATCCGAACATGGCCTGGGTTGATCTGGAAACCCAAACCGGCAAGTTGATCATGGCCGAGCGCCTGGATAACAAGCGCCTGAACGACGGGCGTTACTTTCAGGTAACCCCCGGCAGCCATGAGCTGATGGTGCGCTTTGACTACGAAGTGTTTATCGGCGGGATGGGCATGTTCAGCGAGCCGCAAGAGCGGTTGTGTTACCTCTCTGTCAAATACGCTGATTTCCAGCCCGGCCAACGCTACCGGTTGCAGGCACGCTCACTGGGCTTTAACGCTTACGCGCGGTTGTACAGCGCCGAAGGCAAGGTGCTGGCCGAGGAGCGGCTGGTGAACTGCCTGCCTTAGTCCGTCAGTTATCGTTTTTCTGATAGATGATCTTCTTCGTGCCGTTTTCGCACGAACCTACCACCATGTTCTGATCGTGTACTTCGTCATTGGTCACGATCTCGAGCGTGTAAGACGACACGTTATTGGCTTGAATCTTGGCTTCGATTTCAGCCTTCAACTCGTCGCAAGGTTTGGGCGCTGCCCATACCGAGGTGGCCAAAGCACAACTGATTACCGCTAAAGCAAAACGTTTCATGATGAGACTCCCTTCTTGCAGAACGCACAGTAATGGTCAGACGCAATCGGCGGCTATTCGATCACATTCGGCGGTGTCTGCGAACTGTCCGGGTTAACGCCGCCCCCACTGCGATGCAGGGGGGCGTACGTTGGGTCTATCGATCAGGCCTGCAGCGTGGCGTCGAGGGTGATTTTGGCGTTCAACACCTTGGACACCGGGCAGCCTTCTTTGGCTTTTTTGGTTAGCTCATCGAATTGCTGCTGGGTCGCGCCCGGTATTTTGGCCTTGAGGATCAGGTGCACCGCAGTAATCGCAAACCCGCCCTCGACTTGATCCAGGGTGACTTCAGCCTTGGTGTCGATGCTGTCGGCCTTAAGCCCGGCATCGCCCAAAATCATCGACAGGGCCATCGAAAAGCAACCGGCATGGGCGGCGCCGATCAGTTCTTCAGGGTTGGTGCCCTTGCCACCTTCAAAGCGGGCCTTGAAGCCATACGGTGCGTCGCGCAACACGCCCGTCTCGGTAGAGATGGAGCCGATGCCGGTTTTAAGGTCGCCTGCCCAGTGTGCCGATGCAGTCTTTTTAATACTCATACGTGCCTCCTGAAGAACGGCGTGAAGGTTTCACGCCTTGACTGGAGTTGTGAGGGTAGTCGCCTCCACAAAGTTCATCTTGTCGGACAAATCGCATTTTTTTGTAGCTCAAATCATCGATGCCATTGAAACTCGGGTATATGCCCATATTGCTGTCATCACTGGCGGGTTTATGCGAGTGCCTGAACCTGCCCCTCACTTGGAGTAGCCAGCTGATGAAACGATTGTCTGATGTCAAATTCTCGACCCTCGACCTGGTGCCTGTGCGCGAAAACGGTAGCGCCGCCCAGTCGTTGCACAACTCGCTGGATTTGGCCCAACACGTAGAAAAGTTTGGCTACAACCGTTTTTGGGTAGCCGAACACCACAACATGGACGGCATCGCCAGCTCGGCGACCTCGGTGCTGATCGGTTATCTGGCCGGTGGCACCTCGACCATTCGCGTCGGTTCGGGCGGGGTGATGCTGCCCAACCACGCGCCACTGGTGATTGCCGAGCAGTTCGGCACGCTCGAAAGTCTCTACCCTGGCCGCATCGACCTGGGCCTGGGCCGTGCGCCGGGCTCCGACCAAATGACTGCCCGCGCCCTGCGCCGTGAGCGTTCCGGCAGCGCGGATGACTTCCCGGAAGACGTCGCCGAGCTGATGCGCTACCTGGGTCCACGCACCCCGGATCAGCGGGTGATCGCCATGCCCGGTACCGGCACCAACGTGCCCGTGTGGTTGCTGGGGTCAAGCTTGTTCAGCGCGCAACTGGCCGGTGAGCGTGGCTTGCCCTACGCCTTCGCCTCACATTTCGCACCGCGTTTGATGCACGAAGCGATTCGCGTCTACCGCAACCACTTCAAGCCTTCGGCGGTGCTCGACAAGCCGTACGTAATGTTGGGTGTGCCGTTGGTCGCGGCCGATACCGATGAGCAGGCTGAATACCTGTCCACCTCCGTGCTGCAACGTATTTTGGCCTTGATGCGTGGGCAGAGCCTGGTACAGCGCGCGCCGGTGAAAACCATGGACGGGCTGTGGCTACCCCACGAGAAAGAAGCAGTGATGAGCTTTTTGGGCCTGGCGATGGTCGGCAGCCCCGAGAAAATCCGCGCCAAACTGCAAGTGCTGGTCGAACAGACCCAGGCGGATGAACTGATCTTTACCTGTGACCTGTACGAGCATGCAGACCGTATTCATTCCTACGAACTGCTGTCGCAAGTCATGAAAGGGGCCTAAACCGCTTCTGTAGGAGCGAGCTTGTCTCGCGATCTTTTGATCATTGAAAAGATCGCGAGCAAGCCCGCTCCCACAGAATCAGCCGCGCTTGTAAACGATATCTTTGGTGCCGCCTTCACACGAGCCTACGACTTTTCCGTCAGAGGCAGTACCCTTGTCGACCACTTCCAGCGAATAGTGCGGGACGCCATTAGCATCAATCTTCGCAGCAATTTCGCTCTTCAGTTCTTCACAAGGCTTGCCCGCTGCGAAAGCAGTGCCCGCCAGACTCAGTAAAGCTACAGCCACTAAAATCTTTTTCATCGGTCAGTTCCCCAGATCAAAACAAAATGGGTGCGACACGACTGCTCATGTCGCACCCAGAGGGTTTAGCGGACTTTGTGGCAAACGGCCAGTTTGTTGGCTAAAAGTCTGACGCAGATCAGCTGCTGGCGATCCGGAAACCGACCTTCAGCGTCACCTGATAGTGCGCCACCTTGCCGTCCTTGATATGCCCGCGCGTCTCCAGCACCTCAAACCATTCCAGGTGTTTGATGGTTTTGTTGGCTTCGGCCAGTGCATGACTGATGGCGTCTTCTATGCTGCTTGGGGACGAGCCTACCAGTTCGATTTTCTTGTAGGTGTGATGGTCAGACATAACGTTCTCCTTTGTCGTCAATCAAAGCCTAGCAGCGAATCTGCTGAATACTTCGTGGGCCGTTCGCAAGGAAAAGTTCAGGTTTTTTGCACTTTCTGAAAACGGCGCAGTCGGACTAAACACGCACCCTCACTCACAAATGCAGGAGAGCCCTAATGGCTAGCAATACTTCACGTAAAGCGTCATTGCAAAGCATGGAAGCCGAGATCGAGAGCCTGCTCAAGTCTCTGGAGAGCTTCAAGCACGACGCGTCTGACGAGTCCAAGAAGACCCTTGGTGCCCTCAAAAGCAATGCCGAGAACGCGCTGAAACATTCGCGTCACCTGCTCAGCGACGCGTATGAAGAGGTCAAAGACAAAACCCGCGAAACCGCCATCGCCACCCGTGAATACGCACAAGAGCATCCGTATGCCACTGCCGGCGTTGCGCTGGGTGCATTGGGCCTGCTGGCGGCTTTTCTGCTCTGCAAACGTAACTAATCTTGCGCTAGCTCAGCCTTGAGCCATTGCGCCAGTTGCCGAGCGCGCCCGTCTGCGGCGCGCTTTGGCACCCACAACGCCAGCTGCGCCGGGGTTTGAGTAAAGCCCCACGGCGCAGCCAGGCGACCGGCCCGTACGTCCTCAGCCACTAACGGCTCGGGGGCAATCGCCACACCCAGGCCCGCCACTGCGGCCTCGAGCAAGTAGTACAAGTGCTCAAACCCTTGCCCGTAATTTAACGCCTTCGCATCGATCGCCTGTTGCTGTGCCCAGCTGGGCCACGCCTGCGGTCGCGACGTGGTGTGCAGGAGCGGTTCATCCAGCAGGGCGCTGGCCGGTGCCTGACACAGCTGCGGGTAATGCGCGTAATGCGGGCTCAGCACCGGGCCGATGCGCTCACTGGCCAATTCGTACACCTGCATGTCGGCGGGCCATGGCGGCTCGGCAAACACCAGCCACGCGTCCAGCCCGGAGCGGCGTGGGTCCAGATCGCCTTCACCGGCCGACAGATGCAAGCGCAAATCCGGCAAGTCGGCTTTTAAACGGCCCAGACGCGGGATAAACCAGCGCGCCAGCAAACTGCCCGAACAGCCCAGTACAAACGGCGCGTCGATATGGCTTTGCGTGAGTTCAGTGCATACATTGCGCAAGCGATCAAAGGCTTCGCTGCTGGCATCGCGCAGACGGATCCCGGCATCCGTGAGCTTCAGGCCGCGCCCCTCCTTCACAAACAGGCTGACCCCCAAGTGCTCTTCAAGCACTTTGATTTGCCGACTAACGGCACCGTGGGTGACGTTAAGCTGTTCAGCCGCCTGGCTGACGCTGTTCAGGCGGGCGGTGGCTTCGAACGCGCGCAGGGCGTTCAGGGGCGGGAGATCGCGGCTCATGGTATCTGTGAGTTTTCCTGACAGGTTGTGGCGATCTTATCGGTTTTCATCTGGCGTTGTCGCGCGTAAAGTCAGGCCCATCGACCTTCGCACCTCTTTATCTGGAGCGTCACATGACCCAATCCACATTGCGTAACGGCCCGGACGACAATGGCCTGTTCGGCTCATTCGGCGGCCGCTACGTCGCTGAAACCCTGATGCCGCTGATCCTCGACCTCGACCGCGAGTATGAGCTGGCCAAAAAAGACCCTGAGTTCATCAAAGAGCTGGCCTACTTCCAGCGCGACTACGTGGGCCGTCCAAGCCCGCTGTACTTTGCCGAGCGCCTGACCGAGTTCTGCGGCGGCGCCAAGATCTACCTCAAGCGCGAAGAGCTGAACCACACCGGCGCGCACAAGATCAACAACTGCATCGGGCAGATTCTGCTGGCGCGGCGCATGGGCAAAAAACGCATCATCGCCGAAACCGGCGCAGGCATGCACGGCGTTGCGACGGCCACCGTGGCCGCCCGTTTTGGCCTGCAATGCGTGATCTACATGGGCACCACTGACATCGAGCGCCAACAGGCCAACGTGTTCCGCATGAAACTGCTGGGCGCCGAAGTGATCCCGGTTGTGGCCGGTACCGGCACCCTGAAAGACGCCATGAACGAAGCGCTGCGTGACTGGGTGACCAACGTCGACAGCACCTTCTACCTGATCGGCACCGTGGCTGGCCCGCACCCGTATCCGGCGATGGTGCGCGACTTCCAGGCCGTGATCGGCAAGGAAACCCGCGAGCAGATGCAAGCCCAGGAAGGCCGCCTGCCGGACAGCCTGGTGGCGTGCATCGGCGGTGGTTCCAACGCGATGGGCTTGTTCCACCCGTTCCTGGACGACACCGGCGTTGAAATCATTGGTGTTGAAGCGGCCGGTTACGGTATTGAAACCGGCAAACACGCGGCCAGCCTCAACGGCGGCGAGCCGGGTGTGTTGCACGGCAACCGCACCTTCCTGCTGCAAGACGACGACGGCCAGATCATCGACGCCCACTCGATCTCGGCGGGCCTGGATTACCCGGGCATTGGCCCGGAACACGCATGGTTGCACGACATCGGCCGCGTCCAGTACACCTCGGTCACCGACGACGAAGCACTGGATGCGTTCCATAAATGCTGCCGCCTTGAAGGCATCATCCCGGCCCTTGAAAGCGCCCACGCGCTGGCCGAAGTCTTCAAGCGTGCACCGACCTTGCCGGCCGATCACCTGATGGTGGTCAACCTGTCTGGCCGAGGCGATAAAGACATGCAAACCGTGATGCACCACGTCGAACAGTCCCAGCAGGAGAAACACTGATGAGCCGCCTGCAAACGCGTTTTGCCGAACTCAAAGAACAAAACCGCGCTGCGCTGGTGACCTTTGTCACCGCCGGTGACCCGGATTACGCCACCTCGCTGGCCATCCTCAAAGGCCTGCCTGCTGCGGGCGCTGACGTGATCGAGTTGGGCATGCCCTTCACCGATCCAATGGCCGATGGCCCGGCGATCCAGCTGGCCAACATCCGTGCGCTGGGCGCCAAGCAAAACCTGGCGAAAACCCTGCAAATGGTGCGCGAGTTCCGCGAAGGCAACAGCGACACGCCGCTGGTGCTGATGGGTTACTTCAACCCGATCCACCATTACGGTGTGGCTAAATTCATCGCTGACGCCAAGGCGGCTGGCGTTGACGGCATGATCGTGGTCGACATGCCACCCGAGCACAACTCAGAGCTGTGCGACCCTGCGCAAGCGGCGGGCCTGGATTTCATCCGCCTGACCACCCCGACCACCGACGATGCGCGCCTGCCTAAAGTGCTCAATGGCAGCTCGGGCTTTGTGTACTACGTGTCGGTGGCAGGCGTGACCGGCGCCGGCTCCGCGACCACAGACCAAGTGAGCGAAGCGATTGCGCGTCTGCGCCGTCACACCGACTTGCCGATCAGCGTAGGTTTCGGGATTCGCACCCCGGAGCAAGCGGCGGCGATTGCCCGCTTGGCGGATGGCGTGGTGGTGGGCTCGGCCTTGATCGACAAAATCGAAAACGCGGCCACCCCGGAACAAGCGGTCGATGGCGTGCTGAGCCTGTGCGCTGCCTTGGCCGAAGGCGTGCGGACTGCTCGCGCGGTTTAACGCTAAAAACGTGTAGGAGCGAGCTCGTCTCGCGATCTTTTAAACATCAAAAGATCGCGAGGCAAGCTCGCTCCTACAGAGGATGTGTGTCGTTTCACCCGCAGCGCATGGCGGGCACCACTTCATGGGTCAGCCATTGGCGCAAATGGCGGTTCTCGGGGTGGTAGTGGTACAGCAACATCGCATACGCCCCCGATTCGCTGAGCATCAAGGTGTCTTGCACGGCGCCGTGGCTACGGATCGGTAATTCCTGATGCTGATCAGCATCCAGCTTGGCCAACCCTTTACGCCCTAACGTGCGGCCCATCAAACGGCCGAGATCGCGTGCGCAACACCACATTTGATCCCCCAACCACACCACTCGCAATTGCAGGCGATGACGCACAAAAATTCGGCTGTTAAGTGGCTCGGGGTCAAGCTCGTAATGCGCCAAGGCACGTCGGGTGGCGGCGTGATCGTTGAGCAGGGTGTGGGTGTAGTCGGTGTTTGAGCGGGGTGGGTCGGGTGTGAGGGTTTTCATGAGGTGCGGTTCCTGGGCGTTGAGGAACTGCCAATAGCCTTCCTACGGGCTGGGTGGCAGTCATGCGCGGGGTAGGAACCGGGTCCCAGGGTAACCGGCCACGTCGAAACGTGCCCGCGCACGACCGCCATGACTGATGGTACGGACACAAAAAAAGTGCCGCAATCAGAAAGGTGGACACTTGCGCGCCGAGGGTAAAAAAGGGTTCCTACGCCCTGTCACTGATTTTGCAGTGACAGCCCCAAGACTAGGCCTGCCAACCCGGCCCCACAAGCGGGTCAACGCCGCTACGGGTTGCAGGAAATGTCCGAGAAACTGTAGCCGCTGACGAGGGCTTTGTGTGAAGGGTTACTTCTGCGAGCAGTCGTCATTGTTAATGCTAAAAACGTGTAGGAGCGAGCTCGTCTCGCGATCTTTTAAACATCAAAAGATCGCGAGGCAAGCTCGCTCCTACAGAGGATGTGTGTCGTTTCACCCGCAGCGTATGGCGGGCACCACTTCATGGGTCAGCCATTGGCGCAAATGGCGGTTCTCGGGGTGGTAGTGGTACAGCAGCATGGCATACGCCCCCGATTCGCTGAGCATCAAGGTGTCTTGCACGGCGCCGTGGCTGCGGATCGGTAATTCCTGATGCTGATCAGCATCCAGTTTGGCCAACCCTTTACGCCCTAACGTGCGGCCCATCAAACGGCCGAGATCGCGTGCGCAACACCACATTTGATCCTCCAACCACACCACTCGCAATTGCAGGCGATGACGCACAAAAATTCGGCTGTTAAGTGGCTCGGGATCAATCTCGTAATGCGCCAAGGCACGCCGGGTGGCGGCTGTACGCAGGTGTGGAAGACCGGGACGTTAGGCACCCGGCGCACTCGAGAGTGCCCCGCGCACAGCCACCATAAAGCACAGGCAATAAAAAACGCCTGACTGGGTGGCGCTTTGTGCGCCTAACGATATAAGGGCTTCCACACCCTGTCACTGATTTTGCAGTGACAGCCCAAGACTAGGCCTGCCAACCCGGCCCCACAAGCGGGTCAACGCCGCTACGGGTTGCAGGAAATGTCCGAGAAGTCGCCCTCACCCCAACCCTCTCCCTCCGGGAGAGGGCGCTTTACCGAGGTGTTCTCAGGGGCAGTGCATGGCTTGCAGGCCGCAGAACCTCTACAACATCCCCCAATCGGTTCCTTCTCCCTTCGGGAGAGGGCCAGGGTGAGGGCAAGGCATCACGCGGTATTACTTCTGCGAGCCGTCGTCATGCTGCAAGTTGGCCTGGGTCAGGTTGCAGCCCGCCGGTACGCTGCGGGTGAGCCAGACGTTGCCGCCAATCGTCGAGCCTTTGCCAATGGTGATGCGCCCCAGAATGGTCGCGCCGGCATAGATCACCACGTCGTCTTCAACAATCGGATGGCGCGGGTGGCCTTTTTGCAGTTGGCCCGATTCGTCCGCCGGGAAACGTTTGGCGCCCAAGGTCACCGCTTGGTAGATACGCACACGTTCGCCGATGATCGCGGTTTCTCCGATCACCACGCCCGTGCCGTGGTCGATAAAGAAGCTGCGGCCAATCTGCGCGCCCGGGTGAATATCAATGCCCGTGGACGAATGCGCGATTTCGGCGCTGATGCGGGCCAGCAAAGGCAGGCCGGCGCGGTACATGTGGTGCGCCAGGCGGTGGTGAATCACCGCCAGAATCCCCGGATAGCACAGCAACACCTCGTCGACACTGCGCGCCGCCGGATCGCCGTGGTAGGCGGCCAGCACGTCGGTGTCGAGGATGCTGCGCAGGCGCGGTAAGGCCAGGGCAAAGTCCTGGATCAATACGGTCGCCGTCTCGTCCACGCCCGCATCCGGCAATCCGGCCTGACGCGCCGCGTAGCGCAGTTCTAGCC
>NZ_WIWK01000049.1:0-40464 GCF_009600165.1 Pseudomonas sp. FSL R10-0399 | reverse complement strand
ATGGCGCTGTGTGCGGTCGCCCCACCGCGAGCGGTCAAAATGCCCGCGACCCGCGCCGGGTCGAGGCGCGCCACATCAGAAGGCCCGACTTCGTCCATCACCAACACGTAGGGCTGATCGGGCTCGGCCAGAGTTTCGACACCACACAACTGCGCCAGTACGCGGCGACCAATGTCGCGCAAGTCCGCCGCACGCTCGGCCAGCAGCGCGTCCTGCAAGGACTCCTGCTGACGGGCCGCCGCTTCGATCACCGCCATCCAGGCGGCTTCAGCGCTTTCACCCTGTTTGAGCCGCGAGCCGACTTCATCGGTCAGTTCCGGGTCGTCGAGCATTTCCTGGTGGGTGATGAAAATCTCGCGAATGGCCTTGGACTGGCTGCGCTGGATCAACGTTTCGATGTCTTGGCGCACCGCACTGATAGCACCGTGCAAACGCTCACGCTCAACCGCGGATGACTCGCCGCGCAGCGGGTAATCGAAGGTTTGCAGCACCTGAATATGCGCCGGGCCGATGGCAATGCCCGGCGACGCCGCCACGGCATGGATCACGCTGCCGGCAGCCGGGGCCAGCACCACTTCAGCAATCTCGGCCAAGGCTGGCGCGTGTTCCGCTTGCGCTGCCAGTGGCTCGACTTCTTCGCCCAGGCCCTCTTCAACCGCCGCCAAAATGGCTGGCAAGGCGTCATTGGCGATGGTCGGTTCTGCGATAAATTCCAGGACCTGGCCACGACGGGCGCCGAGGCTGAGCAGTTTGCTCAAGCTCTTGGCAGACACGGCGCTGCCCTCTTGGCCATCGAGGATGCGCACACGAATATCGCCCTCAAAGCCCTTGGCCAATTGCGCGAGCACTTTGGCCGGACGCGCATGCAAACCGTGGGCATTGGCCAGGGTGATACGAGCACTCGGCCAATCGGCTGGCAACTCGCCGCCCAAGGCTTCGAGCACCGCACGGCGACTGGTGGCGCGGCCCAACTCTTGGCCACGCCCTTCAATCAATAAGGCGCACAGGCGTTCAAGCAGGGCCTGATGCGCCTCGCCCAAACTGGCCAGGCAAAACAGGCCGCTGAGCGGCTGGCCAAGGTAGCGTATTGGCTTGTCTGGGGTGACAAACGCCAGCCCCGGGCGTTTGACCGTTTGTTCGCTGTGCAGCCACCACAGACCATCGCCCAGCGGCAGCGCTTCTGCTTGTTGCAGGACAGCGGCAAAACCATTGCTCACGCAATCGGCCTGGCGCAGTAAACGCGCACCGCGCCAAACCAGTTCTTCAAAGTCGTCGGCAGACACGCCAAGGCCGATCATCTGAGCGTCCAGCGCCAGCTCTTGCGGTGCGCCCTGGAGCAACTTGAGCAGCGCCTCTGGTGTGCTGGCGCGGCGCAGAGCTTCACCCAGATCGGTTTCACCCAGCGCCCGGGTCAGCAGCTGCAAGAGGCGCAGGTGTTCATCGGACTTGGCCGCAATCCCGATCGCCAAGTAAACAATCTGCCCGTCGCCCCAGTCCACACCCTGTGGAAACTGCAATAAACGCACGCCGGTGGTGTGCACCAAGTCGCGGGTTTCAGGGGTGCCATGGGGGATCGCAATACCTTGCCCCAAAAAGGTTGAGCCTTGAGCCTCACGCGCCTGCAAGCCATTCAGATAACCTTCGGCCACCAAACCATCGGCGACCAGTTTATCGGCGAGTAAGTGCAGCGCCGCAGACTTGTCCACAGCCGTTTGGCCCATGGAAATCTGCTCTATGGTGAGCTCGAGCATGCGTTCTCCTTTTCCGACGCTCAATGGCGCACGGTATTGTTTTGAATTATGTCAGCTTAGGTCGCTCTCCCCGGAGTGTGTCAGCAGATGTGTGGCAAGCACCCTGCTGTCGTGGGAAAACACCTTAAATCACGTAAGCTGAATCGTTTAATCAAGAAAGAACGGCACGTTACTGCATAATCGCTCGCGCTTGAAGCCCAACCTGTCGGTTTGATCGATGTCAACCGAGCGATGTTGCAAAAAAATACAGTGACCACAAGGCAGACGATGATCGACTGCCGTAATCGGTTAGGATTGACCACAATGTCGACACGTACTACAAAAAATAAGGAATTTTCGGCGTGAAGCTCAGTGATATTGCACACCTGGCAGGGGTTTCGGTGACTACCGCCAGCTATGTCATCAATGGCAAGGCCGAGCAGCAGCGCATCAGCAGCAGCACGGTCGAGCGCGTACGCGCAGTCGTCGAGGCGCATGGGTTTACCCCCAACCCGCAAGCCGCAGGCCTGCGCAGCCGGCACACACGCACACTGGGTTTTATTCTTCCGGACCTCGAAAACCCGAGTTATGCACGCATCGCCAAGCAACTGGAGCAAGGTGCCCGTGCGCGCGGCTATCAATTGCTGATCGCCAGCTCCGATGACGCCCCCGACAGCGAGCGGCAGTTGCTCAAGCTGTTTCGTGCCCGCCGTTGCGACGCCTTGTTTGTGGCCAGTTGCCTGCCACCGGAAGATGACAGCTACCGCCAACTGCAAGACCTCGGCATGCCGATCATTGCGATTGACCGGACCCTGGACCCGGCGCGCTTCTGCTCCGTGATCAGCGATGACTGCGAAGCCAGCCTGCAACTGACCCGCAGCCTGCTCACACCCCTGCCACAGCAAATCGCCCTGATCGGCGCACGCCCCGAACTGAGCATCAGCCAGGCGCGGGCGGCGGGCTTCAAACAGGCACTGGAAGGCTTTGAAGGTGAAATTCTGATAGAGCACGGCGCAGCCTTCAGCCGCGACTGTGGCCGCCGCATCATCGATGAGCTGCTGGAGCGTTTGGGGCATTTTCCTGAAGCGCTGGTTACAACCTCCTACGTGCTGCTGCAAGGCATGTTCGATGCGTTGCTGGAGCACCCTGACCACACGCCGCCGCTGCGCCTGGCCACGTTTGGTGATACACAGTTGCTGGACTTCCTGCCGCTGCCGGTCAATGCCATGGGCCAACAGCACCCGCTGATCGCTGAGAAAGCCCTGGAACTGGCCTTGGCGGCCATTGAAGATCGGCGCTACGAGCCGGGCATCCGGGCCATTGCGCGCACCTTTAAACAGCGCATTCAGTAGGTTGGCTGCATGCACCTGATCGACACCCACACCCACCTCGACTTCCCGGACTTTGACCCCGACCGCACGTCTTTACTGGCGCGCAGCCGGGCGCTGGGGGTCAGGCAAATGGTCGTGTTGGGGGTGTATCAGGACAATTGGCAGCGCCTGTGGGACGGGGTCCAAACTGACCCTCAGCTCTACGCCGCCTTTGGCTTGCATCCGGTATACCTGGCGCAGCATCGGCCCGAGCATGTGCGCGAACTCGGGCAATGGCTGGAGCGTCTGGCCGGGCACCCGCAGTTGTGCGCGGTCGGTGAGATCGGCCTCGACTACTTTTTGCCGGAGCTGGATCGCGACGCTCAGCAGGCGTTATTTGAAGCGCAGTTATCGTTGGCGGCAGATGCCTCACTCCCGGCCTTGCTGCACGTGCGCCGCAGCCATGCGCCAGTGATTGCGACCTTGAAGCGTTTTAGGCTTAAGCGCGGCGGGATCATTCATGCGTTTGCAGGCAGCCGGGAAGAAGCCCGCGAATACATCAAGCTAGGGTTCAAATTGGGCTTGGGCGGCGCCGCGACCTGGCCGCAGGCATTGCGCCTGCGCAAAGTCATCGCCGACTTGCCGCTGGAATCCATCGTGCTGGAAACCGACTCGCCGGACATGGCGCCGGTCATGTACCCCAACCAACGCAACAGCCCGGAGCACTTGCCAGCTATTTGTGAAGCACTGGCGGGAATCATGGGGATCAGTGCCGAGGTGTTGGCCGAGGCCAGCACGGCAAATGCGTGTGAAGTGTTTGGCTGGGAAGCTAACTAAAACTCTGTAGGAGCGAGCTTGCCTCGCGATCTTTTAAACCAGCAAAAGATCGCGAGGCAAGCTCGCTCCTACAGGCGGTTGGCTTAGAGCAACAACGTCCACACCGCAAAGCCGGTGTACCACAGCACCGCCGCACGCAGCAGCAAGGCCCATAGCGTATCGAGGCTGGCGACGCCTTCCGGGCCGACTTGCGGTGCCGGGATTTCAGCCGCGGCACAACCGGCTTTGTTGATCAGTTGTTCTGCGCTGATGTCCCAGCTCAGCAGTTCGTGCAACATCACCCGGGTGACCGCGGCAAAGTTGCCCACCAACGCAAAACTCGCCGCCAGCAAACGCACCGGCAACCAGTCAAAGGCATGCCGCAGTTGCCGGGCACGCTCAACCAGCTCAGGTTTTTTACTGTGCTCGGCCGCCAGCGCCAGCAAGCGATAGCTCAAGGCCGCCACCGGCCCCAGCAGGAAGTACCAAAAAATCACCGCAAAAAAGCTCTGATACGCCTGCCACAGCAAATGGCTCTGCACTTTCTCAAGCAACTGCTCGCCGCTGTCTGCACGCACGCCAATGTCGCGCTCGGCCACATGTGCACTGGCTTGCAAATCTCCGCGCCGCCAGGCATCGCGAACCGGCCCCAGCCCCGCGAGCAGGTCACCCCGGCCCAAGCTGTAAATGAGCACCAACAGGTGCACCGGCAACACCAGCAAGCCATACGCCACCGGCTCCAGCACCCACAACAGCAGGCCCAGGACCAGCACCGGGAACAGAATCAGAATGGCCAGCACCCACCATGGCCTGTTCACCAGTTTGGGACTGGCCTCCAGTTTGTGCAGTTCGCGCAACCAGCCGCTATCACACTGCAAACGCTGGCGCAGCGCCGAGAACTTCTCGACCAGAATCGCCAGCAGTAACACCACAAAACTCATTGCTTATCTCCTGTGTGGCGCAACGCGTCACGAAAGCGCATCCATTCAAAAGCCGGGCCCGGGTCCGTTTTGCGCCCCGGTGCGATGTCACTGTGACCGCATATGCGCTGCGCCGTGATCGCCGGGTAGGCGGCTTGCAATTGCCGGGTCAAGGCTAGCAGCGACTCATACTGCGCGTCGGTGAATGGCAGGTCATCGGTGCCTTCCAGCTCTATGCCCAAAGAAAAATCATTGCAACCCTCACGCCCTTCGAAACACGAAATACCCGCGTGCCATGCGCGATCAAGACACGAGACAAACTGAGTGATTTTGCCGTCACGTTCAATCAGAAAATGCGCACTGACCGTGAGCTTCTGGATGCCTTCAAAGTAGGGATGTTCAGTGAAGTCGAGCTGATTCTGGAAAAACTCCTGCACTTTCCCCGTACCGAACTGACCCGGCGGCAAGCTGATGTTGTGGATAACCAGCAGGGAGATCTCGCCCTCAGGGCGCGCATTGAAGTTGGGTGACGGGCAATGGCGCACGCCTTTGCACCAACCGCTTGCGGGGTCCAGCTGCATACAGGCTCCTCAACGACGCTAACGAAAGGCCCAGTATGCCGCGATGAACGCGGCGATGGGGAGCAATCTGCCTGCTGTGGATCAATGAGCGCTGTATTGCCCCAGGCTGCCAATCATCGATGCCAGGGCGCGGTCGAACAACGGGCGGTCATCCAGTAACGAAATCGTCCCGCTGCGCAGTTGGCCGATCAAGTCGATGCGACTCTTTTCCACCACTTTCACACCACTGCGATTGACAAAAATGTGCCGACCTTCGGGCTCCATAATCGCAATCAGTTTGCAGCGCTGGCGGCAGGTCGGGTTGGTTTGCAGCTCGATCCAGGTGCCAATACGGAGCTGGCTGACCAGCAGCAAACCCAAGTGATCCTGCTCATCCAGCGCCGACGGCAGGCCAGCCTCCAACGGGCGCAACCGGCGTGCCTGCAACTGCTCGTGGGCACGGGTACGATGCTCAAGCTGCTCGACCAGCCCGCGTTCGGCGTGAGTAAAGCGCAAAAAGTCATTCAGCAACTCTTCCAGCAACTCGGGCGTGTCAACGCAGGGGCAACGCGCCAGTTGCTTCAACAGCTGTTCGATTTCGCGGTACAGCGGCTCGTTGCGCACGCCAACGCTGTCATCCCAGCCAACCGCCGCATCAGCCATCACGTTCAACAGGCTGCGGGCCGGATGGCTGTCGCTGCTGAAGAAGTGCGGATCGAGCTGTGCGATCTTGAGCATGGGCTCTTGCAACTGGCCCATGAGCTTTTTCAACGGCGGCGCGAGGTTGCGATCCCTGCTTATATAGTCGAATAGCTTGCCGACCAACTGATTCACGTCTTCGCCCGCCACTACCGACTCATGCTGGTGCCCGGCCTTGCTTGAGCTACAGCAGGCGATCCCGGTCGAGATCTCGGGCAGCACGCCCGTGGCCACCAGCAATTGGTTGGCATCGGCGTACAGGCGTGAGGTCTGGCTGAGCAGGTACTTTTCGAAGAGCTGCAACATGATCAGTTTGACCTTGAGATCAACGCCCTGATCGCGTTCAGCCTGCAAGAAGTACTCGCAGAGCATGGCCGGCCCCAACGGGTTGGTGTGCTCATTGAGCGTCACCCAACTCAAGGTGTTGAGGCGCGTGGTCAAGTGGCACAGGTCCAGCTGATCCCGGGCCAGCACTTGAGTGACCATCGCATTGATCGCTTGATCACGCTCGCTATCGACAATGACCAATGAAAAGGCGCTCTGTGTCGGCACAGGGTCATGCAAGGCGCTTTCGCTGGTCTCTGGCTGGGTCAATTTGAGGAAGGCGAAAAACAGTCGTTCAAGAAAGCCGCGCTCGATGTTTTTACGCTTGAGCCGCACGTCGCGCATGGCTTCAAAATACAGGCTTTGCTCGGCGTCACTGCGGGCCTTGTCGGCCATTGCAAACAGGGTTTCGTCGGCATTGTCGAACAGCACTTGCAGCTCGTATCTCAGTTGCTGCGCGGCCTTGTCATGCACCTGCAACAGGATCACAGGCAGGCGGGTAAGCGGCGAATGCATCGCCAACTCCGTAGAGGTCCTGTAGCCAGGCCCCACTTTCCCGTCATTTTGCATCCTGCCCTCCAGTAATGGTTTCTACGCTGCCCCGTGAACTGCACGTGACTCATGGGTCACGCCTGACGCTCACAGACAGTTACCGGCAAGTGTTTGCACACTCGCCGGCAGGTCGAAATCAGAACATCACCTAGTGCGTCAAAGCTATGACGCCAAATAGAAGGCGGATTATCGGTAAAAGAACTCGCTTGTACCAGTCACACTCGGCATTTCAATGAGCGAGCGGGCAAATTAATCCTGAAACTGCCAAAAGCCGCACAGTTAGGCATGTTATTCCTGCGCTGCATGCGCCTTGGGTTCCGCAGCGGCATAGTCATATAATCGACGCACTTTGTTTGTGGAGCGCGTTATGCCGAATTTACATCTGGCCGACCTCACTGCCGAAATCGAAGCCAACGTGCGTCGTGCGTTAGCCGAAGACCTGGGCAGCGGCGACATCACTGCACGACTGATACCCGCCGAACGTCTGGCCAAAGCGACGATCATTACCCGCGAAGCAGCCGTGATCAGTGGCACCGCCTGGGTCGACACTGTGTTTCGCCAGCTTGACCCGCGCGTAGCCGTGCACTGGCAAGTGGTCGACGGCGAGCGCGTGAGCCCCAACCAAGTGTTGTTTCACCTCGAAGGCCCTGCCCGCTCGTTGCTCAGCGGTGAACGCAGCGCCCTGAACTTTCTGCAAATGTTGTCGGGCGTTGCGACCCACGCGCAGTCATTGGCCGATAAAGTCGCTGACACTCAAGTCAAGCTGCTCGACACCCGCAAAACCTTGCCGGGCCTGCGTCTGGCGCAAAAGTATGCAGTGACCTGTGGCGGCTGCCATAACCACCGCATTGGCTTGTACGACGCCTTCCTGATCAAGGAAAACCACATTGCGGCCTGTGGCGGCATTGCCGAAGCCATCAATGCCGCGCACAAAATCGCGCCTGGCAAGCCGGTGGAAATCGAAGTCGAAAGCTTGAGCGAACTCAAGGAAGCGCTGGCGGCGGGCGCCGACATCATCATGCTTGACGAACTGAGCCTGGACGACATGCGCGAAGCCGTGCGCATCAACGCGGGCCAGGCCAAACTTGAAGCCAGCGGCGGGATCAACGACTCCACCCTGCGCCCGATTGCCGAAACCGGCGTGGACTACATCTCGATCGGTGCCATGACCAAAGATGTCAAAGCGGTGGACCTGTCGATGCGTTTGAGCATCTAACCCCCCTCACCTGTAGGAGCGAGCTTGCCTCACGATCTGTTGAATGTTTAAAAGATCGCGAGGCAAGCTCGCTCCTACAGTCATTACGCCAGCGAGAACCCTTGGCTGCGTTCTTCATGCTCAAGCAACCACTGCTTGGCCGCCAGTCCGCCGCCAAAACCGGTCAGGGTGCCGTTGCTGCCGATCACCCGATGGCACGGGATGATGATCGGAATCGGGTTACGCCCATTGGCAGCACCCACCGCCCGTGAGGCTTTGGGTCGCTGGATCTGCCGGGAAATCTCCCCGTAGCTGGTGGTCTTGGCGTAAGCAATGGTGGTCAAGGCTTGCCACACCGACTGCTGAAACGCCGTCCCCTGCGGTTTGAGCGGCAGCTCGAAGATCAAGCGCTCACCCGCGAAATACTCGTCCAGCTGGCGGCGCACTTCGGCCAGTTTGTGCGGTGCATGTTCCCAACCGTCCAGTGGCGTGTGTGGGCGGCGGTCCAATTCAAAGCGGACTTCGCGAAGGCCTTCAGCGTCCGCCACCAAAAACAGCGGGCCAATCGGTGAAGGTATTTGGTCGTAATACACTTGGGTCATGTTGGCTCCTTGCGCGCCGCAGCCGAATCGGTGGCTGCACGCCATAAATACATCACTGAGTAAGCACGCCATGGGCGCCAGCTTTCGGCCAGGGTTTGCAACGCTTTGGTGCTGACCGGGTCGCCCAGCGGATTGGCCTCGCGGCGCAGGATCAAGTCCGCCGCCGGGAACGCATCCGGGTGTTTAAGCACGCGCATGGCGATGTAATGCGCAGTCCATTCGCCAATGCCCGGCAGTTGCACCCAGCGGTTGATAAAGTGCTGCAGTGGTTGTTCGAGGGCAAAATCGACTCGCCCGTCAAGCAAGGCGCGGGCAATGCCTTGAATAGTGTTGATGCGGGCCTGGGTAATGCCCATTTGGTCCATGTCGGCGTCCGCCAATTGCTCGGGGCCGGGGAACAGCCGGTTCAAATCCGCCCCAGCAACCGGCTCAATCGCAATGCCGTAGCGCTGCACGATGCGACTGGCGAGTGTGCGCGCCGCAGCCACGCTGACCTGCTGCCCCAACACAGCGCGTACCGCCACCTCAAAACCGTCCCAACCACCCGGCAACCGCAAGCCGGGGTAGCGCTCAATGACCGGCGCCAGCAGCGGGCTGGCACTCAAGGTTCGGGCGATAGCCAGCGGGTCGGCATCGAGATCAAACATGCGGCGAATCCGCGTGACCACGCTGAGCATCTGGCTCGGCGGCACATTCAGTAGCTCCAGTTGCAACGCATGCTGTTCGCCGGGCCAGGCGCTGACCCGCAGCCAGCCAGGCGCCGCTGGATCGCCCATTACTCGCTGATAACTCTGTGCATCCACTAACTCGATACCCGGTAAAGCCCGGGTCTGCAAAAAGCCCAGCAACGCCTGGAAATCGTACGGCGGGCGAAAGCCCAGGCGCAGAACCAAGGCCTTGTCGGCACGGGGTTTAGGGCTACGCCTGAACGCCCTGGGCTCTGCATGGTTGGCTTCGGCAAACGCGGCATTGAAACGGCGCAGGCTACGAAAACCCGATGCCATGGCCACTTCGGTAATCGACAGGTCGGTTTCGGTCAGCAGTTGTTTGGCGAACAGCAGCCGCTGGGTGGCATGCACCGCCATGGGCGGCGCGCCCAAATGCTGGACGAACAAACGGCGCAATTGACGGGCGCCAATGTGCATGCGCTCGGCCAGCGTCTCCAGCGAGTGGTCGGCCAAATAGCCTTCATTAATGAGCTTGAGCGCCCGCGCCACCAAATGCTCGCCATGCAGCCACAACTGGTTACCCGGCGCCAGCTCCGGCCGACAGCGCAAGCACGGGCGAAAACCTTGGGCCTGGGCGGCGGCAGCGCTGGGGTAATACACCACATTTTCGGCTTTGGGCGGCCGCGCCGGGCACACCGGGCGGCAATAGATGCGCGTGCTGAGAACCGCGGTAAAAAATACCCCGTCAAACCGCGCATCGCGGCTTAAACGGGCGATTTCACAGGCGGCGGTGCTGGGTGCGGGAAGGCTGTCTTGTGTGTTCATGAGCCGCAGAATAGCACCGGGTTTTTAGCGGTTCTCGCCATTTTCGGACGTCAATGTCCGGGCTGCCCCCCACAGGATTACCCGTTATTTGCACGCCCCCTTCTCCAGGCATGTACCGCTTTGGCTCCACACCAGTGTGCCGCCCGAGCTGCTCAGCGATGGGGTCATGACGCTGGTCCAGCCACCCGCTGCCTCGGTGCCGGTCATGGTGATCACGCCGTCAATCACGGTCATGCCAGCCGCCAGGTTGTCCGTCGGATCGGCCGGGGCAGGAATGCCATGGCTGCCCGCGTCGCAAACGCTCAAGTCATTGCTCTCGCTGTAGCACAGGGCCACTGCCGTCTTGTACGTATTGCTGATGGCGTTCAGTTCAGCGAAGCGGGCCTTCATGGTGTGCTCGTGGTAAGCCGGTAACGCGAACGAGGCGATCAAGCCGATGATCGCAACCACGATCATCATTTCGATCAGGGTGATGCCGAGTTGTTGTTGTTTCACAAAAAATCTCCAAACGTGGGACGCGGCCCAGCGGCCAAACGCCATAACCGTGCCAAGCCTGCAAAAAAGTGCGCACAGGCTATCAAGGTTAGCGGGCGGATGCTCCCTCACTGCATGGCAGACACCTTTGGACACGCTCCAGTGAGTTGCTCAGCGCCCGGCGCATCTAGCCTTCAGACTCACAGCCCAACAGGGCGAGCCACTCTTCAAGGATCAACGCATGGCAACACAGCCAGTTAAAACCGGGGTGTACCGCTGGGAAGGCACCGACCTCAAGGGCACCCCTGTGAGCGGCGAAACCAGCGCCCAAAGCCTGGCCATGATCCGCGTTCAGCTACGCCGCCAAGGTATTACCGCAGGTAAAATCCGCCGTCATAGTGACCGCGAGCCGCGCAGGGGCAAATCGATCACCGCGCTGGAAATCTCACTGTTTACCCGCCAACTGGCCACGCTGATCAAAGCGGGCATCCCGCTGCTGCAGGCCCTTGAGGTCATCGCCAAAGGCTTCGAGCACATGACCATGCGCCAATTGGTCGGCGAGCTGAAGCAGGACATCAGCGCAGGCATCAACCTGGCCACGGCGCTGCGCAAAAAACCGGCGCAGTTCGATGCGCTGTTTTGCAATCTTGTCGACGCAGGCGAGCAGGCCGGTGCTCTGGATGTCGTGCTGCAACGGGTGGCGGCCTACAAAGAAAAAACCGAAGCCCTGAGAAAGAAGATCAAAAAGGCCATGACCTACCCCATCGCCGTGGTGCTGGTGGCACTGGTGGTCAGTGCCATTTTGTTGATAAAGGTGGTACCGCAGTTTCAAGGCGTGTTCAGTTCTTTTGATGCCCAATTGCCCGCCTTCACCCTGGCGGTGATCGCTTTGTCCGAGATGCTGACGCAACACGGCGCTTGGCTGTTTGGCGGTGGCTGCCTGATTTTTTTCGCGCTTGGCCATCGCTATAAACGCTCTGAGGCCCTGCGCCAGCGGGTTGATCGATGGCTGCTGAAACTGCCGGTTATCGGCAGCTTGCTGCGGTTGTCAGCCATCGCCCGCTTTGCCCGCACCTTGGCCACCACCCTGGCGGCCGGTGTTCCGCTGCTCGAGGCGTTGCGCGCCGTCGCTGGTGCAACGGGCAACCACGTGTACAAAGAGGCGGTGCTCAGGCTCCAGCAGCACGTGGCAACCGGTAGCCAAATTCATGTGGCCATGGGCGCGACGGGCGTGTTTCCGGGCATGGCGATTCAGATGACAGCAATTGGCGAAGAATCCGGCACATTGGATGACATGCTTAATCACGTCGCCACCTATTATGAGAGCGAGGTCGACAGTGTGGTCGACAACCTGACAACGTTGATGGAGCCGCTAATCATGACGGTTCTCGGCGTTTTGGTGGGCGGGCTGGTGATCGCCATGTATTTACCGATTTTCAAACTGGGCCATGTCATTTGAGCACGATCGATGTTTTCACCCTGTCTCCCGGCGCCTTTATCGCCTGCGCCCTGGTGCTTGGCCTGCTGGTGGGCAGTTTTATCAATGTGCTGGCGTGGCGGCTGCCCAAGATGCTTGAGCAGGACTGGCAGGCGCAGGCCCGCGAACTGCTTGGCCTGCCCGCCCCGGCCAAAGGCCCTGTGTATAACTTGATGCTGCCGCGCTCACATTGCCCACACTGCCAACACACTTTGCGCGCCTGGGAGAACATTCCGCTGCTGAGTTACCTGGTGCTGCGCGGCAAATGCTCGCAGTGCAAAACCGCCATCAGTCTGCGTTACCCCCTCACCGAGTTGACCTGCGCGGTCTTGTCGGGCGTGGTCGCATGGCACTTCGGGGCAAGCCCGCAGGCAGGCTGGATGCTGCTGTTGACCTGGGGCCTGCTGGGTATTTGCCTGATCGATCTCAAGCATCAAATCGTGCCGGACGTGCTGGTGTTGCCCTTGATGTGGCTGGGTTTGCTGCTTAACACCTTCGAGACCTTTACCAGCCTGATCCAGGCTGTATGGGGCGCGGCGCTGGGGTATCTGAGCCTGTGGTCGATTTTTTGGCTGTTCAAGCTGCTCACCGGCAAGGACGGCATGGGCTATGGCGATTTCAAGTTGCTGGCGCTGTTCGGGGCTTGGGGCGGCATGGCGATTGTGCCGCTGACGATTGTGCTGTCATCGTTGCTGGGCGCTTTGGTGGGGCTGGCGCTGCTGGCTATGCGCCGGGCGCAGGCCTCAACGCCCATCCCGTTTGCACCGTATCTGGCAATTGCCGGCTGGATTGCATTGCTCTGGGGTGGTCAAATGGCCGACTTCTATTGGCAGATTTCGGTTTGAAATGAATACCCCCTCTTCCAAACCCTGGGTTCTCGGCCTCACCGGCGGCATCGGCAGCGGCAAAAGTGCCGCCGCCGAGCACTTTGCCTCGTTGGGCGTGCACGTAGTCGACGCCGATCATGCGGCGCGCTGGGTGGTCGAACCCGGGCGCCCGGCACTGGCGCAAATCGCCAAGCACTTTGGCGATGACGTGCTGCAGGCCGACGGGCAGCTCAATCGCAGCGCGCTGCGCAGCCTGATTTTCAGCGACCCGCAGGAGCGCCAGTGGCTCGAAGCCCTGCTGCACCCGCTGGTGCGTGAAGAGATCGCGCAAAACCTGGCCCAGGCTCAATCGCCCTACGCCATTTTGGTGTCGCCGCTGTTGATTGAGGCCGGGCAACACAAGACCACCCAACGCGTATTGGTGATCGACGCCCCGCAAGCCCTGCAAATTCAGCGCACGTTGTTGCGCGACAACACCAGCGAAGAGCAAGTGCAGGCTATCCTCAAGGCCCAAGCCAGCCGCGAAGAGCGCCTGCGCCATGCTGATGACGTGCTGGTCAACGACACTGACCTCAACGCGCTCAAGTCCGAAGTTGAGCGCTTGCATCACTTTTATTTAACTCTGCATGGAGGCCAACCATGACCAAACCCCCAATGACCGTAGACTGCCCGACGTGTGGCGTCGCAGTGCAATGGACAACCACCAATGCCTTCCGGCCATTCTGTTCGGACCGTTGCAAACTCATCGACCTGGGCGCCTGGGCCAGCGAAGAACACAAGATCCCGGTGGCCCCGGACGCTGAAGACGAGTTGTTTTCAGAAGACTTGCCAACACGTCTGCATTAATCGTGAAGCCTGTGGGGGTGCAATTGAACGTTCCACCCCCACACTTTCAGTTACACCTGTTTCAAGGCTAAGCTGCGTGCATGGACGACTCTGATTACTTGCGCCTGCTTACGAGTCAGGCCGAACAAGCCAATGCCTTTTTATCCAATGCCCGCAAATGGGAGCGTGAGCGTTGGGTATGCCAACGGCTGCTTCAGGGCTTGAATATTGCCTACCACACCGAGGACTTCACTCAAGCCAGCCAGGAACCGCCCGACGTATTGTTTGGTGAGGCCCGTTTTGAGGTGTTTTTTGTGCTCGATGAAGGCCGCCGTCTCAACGATGAATGGCGCGAAGAACTCCAGCGCCGCCGCAGTGCTTACTCCTTGAGCCAACTGGTGCGCCGCGAAGCGCGGCCCAAGCGGATCCCGGCCAGCAAGCTGCTGCAACGTCTGGGCCCCACGCTGCACAAAAAAGCCAAGAACTACCAAGAGCGCGACATCGACTTGGGCCAATTGGACATCGTCGCTTTTTCCAGCCTCAAACGTGAGGTGCTGGACCTGAACAGTCATTTCCCGCCGCCCACCGAGTATTTGCGCCAGGGCTGGCGCTCGCTTTCACTGGTGGGACCGACCTTCGCCCGAGTATTGTTCGCCCAACCGGATGCGCCAGATTTTCTGCGCAACAATCTGGGCCGCAGCATTATTTTCGATGTCGGGATCAGTTTGTGAGCCCAAAGCGGTTAATTGAAAACACCCTCGTTCGTCTACACGACAAACTGAGAGTCGAGCCGTTGAGCTGCAACCGTTATGCTGGCTTTGATCCTGATGGCGCTAATGCTGTAGCTTTGTCACACCCTGCAACGTCTATCTGACGGGGCACTCTTTATGCCTGGCCCCATAACCCAGATGACCCGTTGCACACCGAATTCCAGGTTGTCCCGCGCTTTGAGCTGCTTTGCGCTCGCCCGGATAACCCGCGCACCGATTTTTTTAAGCCTTGTGAGTGATACCTATGACCCATCGTATTGTTATCGTCGGCGGCGGCGCTGGCGGTCTGGAGTTGGCGACCCGCCTGGGCAAGAGCCTGGGCAAGCGCAACAAAGCCAGCGTCACGCTGGTGGACGCCAACCTGACCCATATCTGGAAACCGCTGCTGCATGAAGTCGCTGCCGGCTCGCTGAACTCATCGGAAGACGAACTCAACTATGTGGCCCAAGCCAAATGGAATCACTTCGAATTCCAGCTCGGGCGCATGAGCGGGTTGGACCGTGAGCTGAAAAAGATCTCATTGTCGGCGACCCTCGACGAAAACGGGCAAGAGCTGGTGCCTGCGCGCGAGTTGAGCTACGACACGCTGGTGATTGCCGTGGGCAGCACCACCAACGATTTCGGCACCAAGGGCGCGGCTGAACACTGCCTGTTTCTGGATACCCGTAAGCAGGCCGAGCGCTTCCATCAGCAATTGCTCAACCACTATCTGCGCGCCCACGCCGGACAAACAGACGCGGTCGAAACCATCAGCGTGGCCATCGTTGGCGCCGGTGCGACCGGGGTCGAACTGGCCGCCGAGCTGCATAACGCAGCGCACGAACTGGCAGCGTACGGCCTGGATCGCATCAAGCCAGAAAACATGCACATCACCCTGATCGAAGCCGGGCCACGGGTATTGCCTGCACTGCCTGAGCGTATTGGCGGGCCTGTGCATAAAACCCTGGAGAAACTTGGGGTTAAAGTGCTGACCAACTCGGCCGTCAGCGAAGTGACCGCAGACAGTTTGGTGACTGCCGATGGGCAGGTGATCCCTGCGAGCCTGAAAGTCTGGGCCGCCGGTATTCGTGCGCCGGGCTTTCTCAAGGATTTGGCGGGTCTTGAGACCAACCGGATCAACCAATTGGTGGTGCTGCCGACCCTGCAAACCACTCGCGACGAGAACATTTTCGCCTTTGGTGATTGCGCGGCCTGCCCGCAACCGGGCACCGACAAGATGGTGCCGCCGCGCGCGCAAGCGGCTCACCAGCAGGCTTCGTTGCTGGCCAAATCGTTGAAGCTGCGCCTGGAAGGTAAAACGCAATTGCCGGACTACCACTACCGCGATTACGGCTCGTTGATCTCGCTGTCGAGTTTTTCGGCGGTGGGTAACTTGATGGGAAGCCTGATGGGCACCGTGATGCTGGAAGGCTGGTTGGCGCGAATGTTCTACATTTCGCTGTACCGCATGCACCAGATGGCGCTGTATGGCACGTTCCGTACGTTGATGCTGATGCTGGGCAGCAGAATCGGACGCGGCACCGAGCCGCGCCTGAAACTGCATTAACCGTAGCCGCTGACCAGGCAAGAGGCGCGGCCTCATGCCTGGACAGCGACCACAGGTTTCAACGCCCTGCGTGGTTCCCCGCTTCCGCCTCACGGCCTTTAAAGCCGTGGGGTTTGTGGTCTTCAAAAAACTTCACGTTGCGCGCAAAGTCTTCCAGCAGCAATTTGGCCATATCGATCGACAGGCCTTGTCTGACCAGAATCCGCTGCACCACGACGTCTTCAACATTCGCCGGCAGGCTGTAAGCTGGCACCAACCAGCCACGAATGCGCAAACGGTCAGCCAGGTCATACAGGGTGTAATTGGTGTCGGCGCCAGGCTTCAAACGCCAGGTCAGTGCCGGGATCCCGAGCTTGGGGTCGCCACTGAAGAGCATTTCAAACGGCCCGATCTTGACCAGTTCACGTGCCAGGTACTGCGCCGTTGCATAGCATTCCGAGTGAATACGCTCGTAGCCCTCACGTCCCAGACGCAAGAAGTTGTAGTACTGGGAAATAATCTGCCCGGCCGGGCGCGAGAAGTTCAGGGCGAATGTCGGCATGTCGCCGCCCAAGTAGTTCACGTGGAAGATCAACCCTTCTGGCAGGTCTTGCGCATCGCGCCAGACCACCCAGCCTGCACCCAATGGCGCCAGGCCGAATTTGTGGCCGGAGGTGCTGATGGATTTGACCCGTGCAACACGGAAATCCCACAGCACTTCAGGTGCACAGAACGGGGCCAAAAAGGCACCGCTGGCGCCGTCGACGTGAATATCAACGCTCAGGCCGGTGCGCTTTTCCAGCTCATCAAGGGCGTCTGACAGCGGCTGGACTGTTTCGTACAAACCGGTAAAGGTTTGACCGAACGTCGGCACCAACACGATGGTGTTCTCATCGACCCGGCCGTCGAGGTCTTCCGGGGTCATGAACCAGTGACCTTCGGACATCGGCACTTCGCGGATTTCTACATCCCAATAGCGGGCGAATTTATGCCAGCACACCTGTACCGGCCCGCAGACCATGTTCGGGTTAGCCGTCGATTTGCCAGCGGCTTTACGTGCAGCACGCCAGCGCCACAGCGCAGCCAGACCGCCGAGCATGCAAGCTTCGCTGGAACCCACGGTGGAGGTGCCCAAGGTGTTCGCCGCATCAGGGGAATGCCATAAGTCGGCCAGCATATGGATGCAGCGGCTCTCAAGCTCCGCCGATTGCGGGTACTCGTCTTTGTCGATCATGTTTTTGTCGATCGACAGGTCCATCAGCCGGTGCACTTCATCTTCTGCCCAGGTTTGGCAGAAAGTGGCGAGGTTCTGTCGGGAGTTGCCGTCCAGATACAACTCGTCGTGGACCAGTTGGAAAACCTCGCTTGCGACCTGCTCCGACTCCGGGAAGCGCTTGATCGCGGCGGCATGATCCAGAGTCGATGAACCAAAAATAGGGTCAGTCGCAGAGTGACGCTTGACGCGGTGCAGTGCCATGAAAACTCTCCTTGAGTAATAAGCAACACAACTGAACCTACCGCTTGCCACCGGCTCAGCATCGACCCATGCAGCTTAGCTAAGCATTTGAAGTTTGCTGTTCGATTTACGATCAACGCTTTTTTTCCGATCTATAGTCTTCGTTCCTGTACTGAACTCACGGAGCGAGCGTAATGAAGCGAAAAGTCACGACTGCCGACGCCACCGTTACACAGGCCCTGGAGGAAGCCTTGAAACGCTTCGCCAGCAATCACCACGGTAAAAACGCCAGTTACATTCCCTATCTGGCGTCTGTCCCTTCGCAGTTGTTCGGCATCAGCATCATGTTCTGCGACGGCACCCATGCCGAGGTCGGAGACACCGATTACGAGTTCGCCATCGAGTCGATCTCCAAAGTCTTCACCCTCGCCCATGTGCTCGACGAATACAGCCCGCAAACGTTGCGCAGCAAGATTGGCTGTGACCCGACCGGCGAACCTTTTAACTCGGTGGTCGCCCTGGAATTGCACAAAGGCCGACCACTCAATCCGTTTGTAAACGCCGGTGCCATGGCCACCGTCAGCTTGATCAAGGCCGAAAACCCGCAAGTGCGCTGGGAGAAAATCCAGGCCACTTACAACGCCTTTGCCGGGCGCGAGTTAAGCGTCAACGAAGAGGTATACAAGTCCGAAGCCGCCAGCAATCAGCACAATCGCGGCATTGCCTGGTTGCTGCAAAGTTACGGCTACATGTACGCCGATCCGATGGAAGTCTGCGCCGTGTACACCCGCCAATGTTCGGTGTCGATCACCTGCCAGGACCTGGTCACGATGGGCGTGACACTGGCCAATGGCGGGGTTAATCCGCTCACCGGTAAACGCGTGGTAGAGGCCAAAAACGTAGCGCCGATACTGTCCGAAATGACCTTGAATGGCCTTTATGACACCACCGGTGACTGGTACTACAAAGTCGGTTTACCCGGCAAAAGCGGTGTTGGCGGCGGGATTCTGACCGTTGTACCCGGGGTGTGCGCCATCGCCGCCTTTGCTCCGCCACTGGATGTAGCAGGCAACAGCGTTCGCGGCCAATTGGCCGCTGAATATCTCAGCCGCACGCTCAATCTGAGCTTGCTGCACTGATCAGGAAGATTAAGGGAGGCGCAAATGGCTACGAACAGCAAAGCAAAAACTTACATGTCATGGCTCACCATCTGTTTCATGATGGTGGCCGCTGTTGCCAGTATCCGCTCACTACCGACCATGGCCGTTTATGGCCTGGGCTCTATTTTTCTATATGTGATTCCAGCCCTGTTGTTCTTCATCCCCGTGTCACTGGTGGCCTCTGAACTGGGCACCGGCTGGAATGGCGGGATTTACGGCTGGGTGAGGCAAGCGTACGGCGACCGTCCGGGCTTTTTTATCATGTGGTTCATGTGGGTACAGGTGGTGGTGTGGTACCCCATCGTGCTCGGATTTGCAGCCAGTACCATGGCCTACTTGATCAACCCGGACCTGGCCAAAAGCGGGGTGTTCACGGCGGCGGTGATCATCGTGTTGTATTGGTTATCAACGTTTGTCGCGCTTAACGGCCTGGGTGCGCTGTCCAAGCTGACGTCCTGGTTCATGTTGCTGGGCACGGCCCTGCCTGCTGCCGTGCTGGTATTGCTGGGCGTGGCTTGGCTGGTACTGGGGCACAAGTCTGCGGCGCCATTAACCCTGGACGCGCTGATCCCGGCCATTTTCGACACTTCCACCACGGTTAAGGCAGGCCCGCACAACCTGCACTCGGACTTGTGGCGCGAATTCACCGGGGTGATTACCGGCCTGGTGTTGATTGTGAGTAACTTTTTGGCGTTTGCCGGTATCGAAATGAACGCCATCCACGCCCGCGAATTGCGTAACCCGCAAAAAGAAATGCCGCGTGCGATTCTTTTGGCGTTCTTTATGATCCTGCTGGTGTTCATCCCGCCGACCGTGGCGATTTCGCTGGTGGTACCGGCTGACTCAACCAGCCTCACAGCCGGCGTGATTCAGGCCTATGCCGCTTTCTTTGCAGGGTTCAACATGCCGTGGGCGACGCCGATCATGGCAATTTTGCTGATTATCGGGGCGTTGGGCGGAGTACTGGCCTGGACGGCAGGGCCTTCGACGGGTCTGTTGTTTGTGGGCAAGGCCGGGATGCTCCCGCCTGTGCTGCAAGAAGTGAACAAAAAAGGCGTACAGAAAAATATTTTGTACCTGCAGGCCGTGATCGTCACGTTGCTCTCAACGATTTACATCTTTATCGACAACGTGTCGGATGCGTTTTGGATGATCAGTGCGATGGCGGCGCTGATGTACCTGATTATTTATGTGTTTATGTTCCTCTCCGCCATGAAGCTGCGTAAAACTCAGCCCAACGTTAAACGCGGCTATGTCCTTAAAGGGCTGCATGGCTGGTGCTACCTGGGGTTGTTCTCGACGTGTGTGGCGCTGGTGTTCGGCTTTATCCCGCCGAATAACTTCAGCAGCATGCCGTTTTTCGAGTACGCAGGGGTCTTGTTGATCGGGCTGGTGATTGCTGGCGTGCCGCCGTTCATCTTCTATGCGGTGCGCAAACCGTCATGGCAGATGGTGCCAAAAGCCGAGGCCGATCAATATTCAGCGGCATTGCAAGACCTGCAGGACGCCGACGCCAAGGCCGCGAAGGCGTGATGGGCCTGTAGTCGCTGCCGAAGGCTGCGATGGACCGTATCGCGGTCCTGCTTAAAACCGAAGGCCCTTCGGGCCTTATCGCAGCCTGCGGCAGCGACTACAAGGTCGCGGGGAACCGGGTTTTCTACAGGCATAAAAAAAGCGTCCCGAAGGACGCTTTTTTTATGGCCTCTGATGCGATTGGCATCAGTACCTGATTTTTCACACCCATTACTGCCGGGCAGAAAATGGTCGGGGTAAGGGGATTCGAACTCCTGACATCCTGCTCCCAAAGCAGGCGCGCTACCGGACTGCGCTATACCCCGGTAAAAAAAAGGCACCTTCAAGAGGCGCCTTCTGCGATCAGCGCTTTTGGCCTCTGATCTTAAGATCTAGCTCCAGCGAACTGGAGCCAAAAATGGTGGGTCGTGTGGGATTCGAACCTACGACCAATTGGTTAAAAGCCAACTGCTCTACCAACTGAGCTAACGACCCAAAAATGGTCGGGGTAAGGGGATTCGAACTCCTGACATCCTGCTCCCAAAGCAGGCGCGCTACCGGACTGCGCTATACCCCGGCTTGAAACTGGCTCCACGACCTGGACTCGAACCAGGGACCCAATGATTAACAGTCATTTGCTCTACCAACTGAGCTATCGCGGAACTATTTGTTTCAATTTACAACGTTACTGCTTTACATCTTTGCAGCTCTCTTTGACTTCATCGCATCGCTGCGTTGGCGTCTCTGAGGCGGGCCATTTTACAACCTTTCAAACCCTTGTCAACCCTTTTTTTTCCTTAGAAGACAATGATTTAGGTCTTCTAATGGGCTTCTCGGTTTGGGCCAAGTTGCCGTTGCGGGTGACTTACTGCGGGGCGCATCTTACAAGCGTTTTCCTTACAGATCAACACCCTAAGTAAAAAAAGGCCTCACTCAGTGAGGCCTTCCTTAAAACACGGGTCTTGAGCCTTATGCGAAGACGATTTCGTCGTCTTTCACACTGGCCACTACCGTGGTGCCTGGCAAGAACTGACCCGAAAGAATCAGTTGTGCCAGAGGGTTTTCGATCCAGCGTTGAATCGCACGTTTGAGTGGCCGTGCGCCATACACCGGGTCGTAACCCACAGCGATCAACTTGTCCAACGCATCCTGGTTCAGTTCCAGCGTCAGGTCACGCTCAGCCAGACGGCTGCGCAGACGACCCAGCTGGATCTCGGCAATGCCTGCGATCTGATCACGTGCCAGAGGCTCGAAGATCACCACTTCGTCGATCCGGTTCACAAACTCCGGACGGAAGTGCGTACTCACCGCATCCATCACCGCAGCGCGTTGTGCTTCACGATCACCGACCAGTTCCTGGATCTGTGCAGAGCCCAGGTTGGAGGTCATCACGATCACCGTGTTGCGGAAATCCACCGTACGGCCATGGCTGTCAGTCAGGCGACCGTCTTCAAGCACTTGCAGCAGCACGTTGAACACATCCGGGTGCGCCTTCTCGACTTCGTCCAGCAGCACCACCGAGTAAGGCTTGCGCCGTACTGCTTCGGTCAGGTAACCGCCTTCTTCGTAACCCACATACCCTGGTGGCGCACCGATCAGTCGAGCCACGGAATGTTTCTCCATGAACTCGGACATGTCGATCCGTACCATTGCCTCTTCAGTATCAAAGAGGAACTCGGCCAGCGCCTTGCACAACTCGGTTTTACCGACACCGGTTGGGCCCAGGAACATGAACGAGCCGCTTGGACGGTTCGGGTCACTCAAGCCAGCCCGCGAACGACGTACCGCGTTCGCCACGGCCACCACGGCCTCGTCCTGACCAATCACGCGCTCATGCAACAGGTTTTCCATGTTCATGAGTTTTTCGCGTTCGCCTTCGAGCATTTTCGACACGGGGATACCGGTCCACTTCGAGACGACTTCAGCGATTTCTTCTTCGGTCACTTTGCTGCGCAACAACTGGTTCTCAGTCTGGTTGCTGTGCTCGTCGACCATCTGCAGGCTGCGCTCCAGGTCGGGAATGACCCCGTACTGCAACTCGGCCATGCGGTTAAGGTTGCCACCGCGGCGTGCCACTTCCAGCTCTTGGCGAGCCTGCTCGATTTTCTGCTGGATCTGGGCAGAACCCTGCACTTCGGCTTTTTCCGAGGTCCAGATTTCTTCCAGGTCAGAATACTCACGCTCATGGCGCTCGATTTCTTCCTGCAGTTTCTCGAGACGTTTTTTCGCCGCCTCATCTTCTTCTTTCTTCAGCGCCTGGGCTTCAACCTTCAGTTGAATCAAGCGGCGCTCAAGACGGTCCAGCACTTCAGGCTTGGAGTCGATCTCCATGCGGATGCGGCTGGCCGCTTCGTCCATCAGGTCGATTGCCTTGTCAGGCAACTGCCGGTCAGTGATGTAGCGATGGCTGAGTTTGACCGCCGCAATGATCGCACCGTCGGTGATCGCCACCTTGTGGTGCACTTCATAGCGCTCTTTCAGCCCCCGCAGAATCGCGATGGTGTCTTCTTCACTTGGCTCATCGACCAATACTTTCTGGAAGCGACGCTCAAGCGCTGCGTCCTTCTCTATATATTGGCGGTACTCGTTGAGCGTGGTCGCACCGACGCAATGCAGCTCGCCCCGGGCCAACGCTGGCTTGAGCATGTTGCCCGCATCCATGGCGCCCTCGCCTTTACCGGCACCGACCATGACGTGCAGTTCGTCGATAAACAGGATGACTTGCCCTTCCTGTTTAGACAGCTCGTTGAGCACTGCTTTCAGACGCTCTTCGAATTCGCCACGGAACTTGGCACCGGCAATCAGTGCGCCGATGTCCAGCGACAGCAGGCGCTTGCCTTTAAGACCATCCGGCACTTCGCCATTGATGATCCGCTGCGCCAAACCTTCAGCAATCGCGGTTTTACCCACGCCAGGCTCACCGATCAGTACCGGGTTGTTTTTGGTCCGGCGTTGCAAGACCTGAATGGTGCGACGAATCTCATCGTCACGGCCAATCACCGGGTCGAGCTTGCCGTCTTCGGCACGCTTGGTCAGGTCGATGGTGTATTTATCCAGCGCCTGACGCGACTCTTCAGCGTTTGGATCGTTGACCGCTTCGCCGCCACGCAGGTTGTTAATGGCGTTTTCCAGGGCTTTTTTGGTTACGCCCTGGCTCAACAACAATTTACCCAACTTGTTGTTGTCGTCCATCGCGGCCAGCACGACCAGCTCGCTGGTGATGTACTGATCGCCTTTTTGCTGCGCCAGACGATCTGCCTGATTCAACAGACGCGCCAAGTCCTGCGACATATTCACGTCGCCGGTTGGATTCTGAATTTTTGGCAGTTGGTCGAGCTCTTTGGTCAGCTCTTTGCGCAGGCTGTTTACATCAAAACCGACTTGCATCAGCAGCGGCTTGATCGAACCGCCCTGCTGTTCCAACAATGCTTGCATCAAGTGCACAGGCTCAATAGCCGGATGGTCATGACCAACGGCCAATGACTGGGCATCGGACAACGCCAATTGCAACTTGCTGGTTAATCTATCTATACGCATTCGTCACCTTCCTTATGAGCAGGCCGGAGGGATGGAAACTCCTGAATGAAGAAACCTGCCAGATACCTTAGTAGATGCGGGCGGTTTCGAGAGTTTCAAGCGTATAGAAAATGATGTACGTCAACTGGCAGGCGTTTCGATCCAGACCAGCGAGGCGAAACGACCGGTGCGAGGGCTGCGCCGGTAGGAGAAAAAACGCGGGTCGGTGACGGTGCAAAAACCGCCGCCATACACCGCCGTAATGCCGCAGCGGGCCAGACGCAGGCGCGCCAGCTCATAGATGTCGGCCATGTAGCGGCCTTCATTGACGCTCGGAACAAAAGCCGCAGCGGCGTCGGGCAGGTCTTTTATAAAGACATCACGCACTTCGCCGCCGACTTCAAAGGCCTTGGGGCCGATGGCCGGGCCGAGCCAGACCAGTATGTCTTGTGGCTCAACATTGAGGCTTTGCGCTGTCGCTTCAAGCACACCGGCCGCCAGCCCGCGCCAACCGGCATGGGCCGCAGCGACGCGCGTGCCCGCGCGATCACAGAACAAGGCAGGCAAACAGTCAGCCGTCATTACCGTACAGGCAATGCCGGGGGTGGCTGTCCAGCTGGCATCGGCCTCTGCGATCTGGCCGGGGGTGGCAGGCGCAACGACAACCCCGTGAACCTGGCTAAGCCAGGCGGGCTGTACGTCAAAAATATGGGTCAAGCGTTGGCGGTTATGGGTAACGGCGACGGGGTCGTCGCCCACATGGTCGCCCAGATTGAAGCTGTCGAACGGCGCCACACTGACGCCGCCCGCACGGGTGGTCACACAGGCCCTGACGCCTGCCGGCGCGGGCCAGTCAGGAATCAGGAAGGTGTTCATCCGATAAAAGCCTCACGGTCTTGCTTCAGCAGGGTCAGCAACCAGGTAAAGTCGTCCGGCAATGGCGATTCCCAGCTCATGCGTACACCGCTCGTCGGATGATCCAACTCGAGGAAACGCGCATGCAGGGCCTGGCGCGGGAAGTTTTTAAGCGATTCGACCATGTTCACATTCGCTGCCGGCGGGATACGGAAGCGACCGCCGTAGGCAGGGTCTCCGACCAATGGGAAGTTAATGTGTGCCATGTGTACACGAATCTGGTGCGTGCGACCGGTTTCGAGCTTGACCCGCACATGGGTGTGGGAACGGAAACGCTCAAGCACACGGTAATGACTCACCGCCTGCTTGCCGCCCTCCATGACCGCCATGCGCTGGCGTTGCTGGCCGTGACGGCCGATGGGCGCGTTGATCTTGCCCCCGGCGGTGACGACACCGATCACGATGCACTCATAAATACGGCTGACACTGCGGCTCTGCAACTGTGCAACCAGTTGTGTCTGCGCCTGGATGGTCTTGGCGACCACCATCAGACCGGTGGTGTCTTTGTCGAGGCGATGCACGATCCCCGCACGCGGCACATTCACAATGTCCGGCACGTGGTGCAGCAAGGCGTTGAGCAACGTACCGTCGGCGTGACCGGCAGCCGGGTGCACCACCAGGCCCGCAGGCTTGTTGATCACCAGAATGTCATCGTCTTCGTAAACGATATCCAGAGGGATGTCTTGGGCGACCCATTCACCCTGTGCTTCCTGCTCGGCAGTCAGCTCCAGAATGGCACCCCCGTGGACGATATCACGAGGGCGTATGACGGCTCCGTCCACTGTAAGGCGGCCGTCTTTGATCCAGGCGGAAAGGCGCGAGCGCGAGTGCTCAGCGAATAATTGTGCGGCGACTTGATCGAGGCGTTGGCCACCCAGTTCGGACGGCACCTCTTCGCGAAGTTGAATTTTCTCGGACATGCTCATCAGGACCGCGCCAAGCCTTTGGTTTCGGCTGCGCGCTTGTGGTTAAATACGGCGTCTTTTGCCCCGAGGCTTTTCACGGGGCGCTCATCATAACAGGACGGACCCGCCCAAGACAGCGGCCGTCATAGGGACGCAAGCCGCCATGCAAGTGAAACACCTGCTGCTGATCGCCATCCTCGCACTGACCGCCGCTTGCTCGTCGACAAAAGAAGTCGTTGACGAAAACTTGAGCGAAGTCGAGTTGTACCAGCAGGCGCAGGCCGACCTGGACAACAACAGCTATACCAGTGCCACCGCCAAGCTGAAGGCTTTAGAGTCGCGCTACCCGTTCGGCCGTTATGCCGACCAGGCACAGCTCGAACTGATCTACGCCTACTATAAAAACTCCGAACCGGAAGCGGCCAAGTCCGCTGCCGAGCGTTTTATTCGCCTGCATCCGCAGCATCCAAACGTCGACTACGCCTACTACCTCAAGGGCCTGACCTCGTTTGACCAGGACGTTGGTCTGCTGGCGCGCTTCCTGCCGCTGGACATGACCAAGCGTGACCCGGGCGCTGCACGCGACTCCTACAACGAGTTCGCCCAGCTCACCAGCCGTTTCCCGAACAGCCGTTATGCTCCTGACGCCAAGCAACGCATGATTTACCTGCGTAACCTGCTGGCGGCATACGAAATCCACGTAGCCGACTACTACCTGACCCGTCAGGCTTATGTCGCAGCTGCCAACCGTGGCCGTTATGTGGTTGAGAACTTCCAGGAAACCCCTTCGGTCGGTGACGGCCTGGCGGTGATGGTTGAGTCTTACCAGCGCATGCACCTCGACCAACTGGCTGCCACCAGCCTTGAAGTGCTCAAGGACAACTACCCGAACCACCCAAGCCTGGTGAACGGTGAGTTTGTGCCGCAGGTTTCCGAGTCTGACAACCGTTCGTGGTTGAGCAAGGCCACCCTGGGCCTGATCGAGTCGTCGACACCGCTGCCACCGGGTGAAACCCGCGCCAACCTCGACATCCAGAAGCAATACCAGGATGCCAAGGACGCGATTCCGTCGGAACTCAAAGCCAAAGACGCTGATGGCAACATCATCGAAGAGCCTGAAGACACCAGCAAAAGCCGCTCGTGGTTCAGCTACATGACCTTTGGTCTGTTCGACTGATTGTTCGGCAATAAAAAAAGAGCCCTTCGGGGCTCTTTTTTTGGTCTGTGATTTGCTGCTGTGCGCCCGCCAAGTCCTTGGCTAAACTGACTGACCTTTTCTCGAATAGCGGATAACCATGCTTCGTTTACTGATCTGGGCTGCTCTGATTGCGGCTGGCGTGTGGTTCTGGCGCAAATACAAAGCCAGCCTTCAGGCGCCTAAAAAACCGGCCGACCCTGGCGCACAACCGATGGTGCGTTGCGCCCACTGCGGCGTGCACCTGCCACGCGATCGCGCCCTGAGCAAACAGCAGCAATGGTTCTGCTCACAAGAGCACCTGCAGCAAGGCCCACAAGCCCCCCGTTAAAGTCAAAAGCTCGCTCCAACGCTGGTCACGCCTTGTAGGAGCGAGCTTGCCTCGCGATCTTTTTATCTTGGTTTTACGACTGCTGCGCAGTCGGACGTAGCCTCGCAAGGCTCGTCAACTGCTACGTAGTAAACAGGCCACCGACTATCTTCAGCATCCCCCAATCGGTTCCCTCTCCTTCGGAGAGGCCTAGGGTGAGGGGTGCTCTTGATTAGAGAAGCTTTTATGTACACGGCCATTTAGGGTTCAGCCCTTACACCGTGTCACGTTGCATAAAGATCTTGGCGCAGTACCTAGGTGGATGGTTTACGACTGCTGCGCAGCCGGACGTAGCCTCGCAAGGCTCGTCAACGGCTACGGGTTGGTGTGCTTTAAATCCGCCCGGTCGGCGCATACGGCGCCGGGTCGATAATCGGCTCACGGCCCAGCAGCAGGTCGGCAAACAACTGACACGATGCTGGCGCCAGCACCAGGCCATTACGGTAGTGCCCGCAGTTAAGCCACAACCCGTCAAACCCTGACACCCGGCCAATGTACGGGATGCCTTCGGGCGAGCCCGGTCGCAGGCCAGCCCAATGCCCCACCAGCTCGGCGTCCGCCAGCGCAGGAATCAACTCAACGGCCGAAGCCTTAAGGCTTTCAAGCGCTACGTCGGTCGGGGTTTTATCAAAGCCTTCGTGCTCCAGCGTACTGCCGATCAAGATATGCCCATCCCGGCGCGGGATCGCATAACGGCCTTTTGCCAAGACCATGCTCGACAGCAGATCAGGCGCGCACTTGTACAAGATCATCTGCCCTTTTACTGGCTCTACTGGCAGCTCCAGGCCCAAAAGGCCCAGTAACTCACCGCTCCAGGCACCCGCTGACAACACCACCTGGTCGCCGCGAATCTCACCCTGCGCGGTGTTCACACCGGCAATGGTGCTGCCCTCACGGATAAACCCCTGAACTTCACAGTGTTCATGGATCGTCACATTTGCCATGGCGTGCAGCGCCGCTTTCAGTGATTTAACCAGCCGCGGGTTACGTACGTTCGCCACATCCGCCATGTAAATCGCACGCGAGTAGCCACGGCCCAGTACGGGCACGGCCTGTTCAACTGCCGGAATCTCAACGGCACTTAAAGGACGACCTTCACGCTGCGCCCACGCCTGCGCTTGCTCTTCGTCTTCAAGGTCCAGCCAGTACAAACCGGTGGTGTGGACTTCGGGGTCGACACCGGTGGTGGTGAACAGACGGTCGGCCAGTTGTGGGTAAAAGTCCTGGGACCAATGCGCCAACGCCGTGACGGCCGGGTTGTAGCGCCAAGGGTACAGGGGCGAGACAATCCCGCCGCCCGCCCATGAAGACTCTTGCCCGACGCCACTGCGATCCAGCAAAACCACGTGTTCAACCTCCGCCGCCAGGTTAAACGCCGTCAGAAGCCCGATCACGCCACCGCCTACAATCACCACTCGTTGCTGCTTAGCCATCTATCCACTCAGCTCAAAAAATGCACATTAATCGTCAGCGCCCCCAACACTGTTGCCTTGTCAGGTCCGGGGCGGCGTTTGTATTGGCTGCCAGGCCCACGTGGTTCAACGTGTAGTCACCACAGGCGTCTCCCGCCATGGGCGAGTCTGCTCGACGTGTCGCCGTCAACAGGTAGGTGTGATCGGCGAGCTCAGAGGTCATCAGGTAGTGCTGATTACCCGGGCTGACATTTTCCGCCCCACTGTATAAACCTTTTTTCGCATAAAAACGCTCAAGACTTTGGGATTGCTCTGACAACAGCAATACAAGTTGAGCGCGATAGCCGCGCTTCACTGAGTCGCTGTAAAGCGGATACGCGAACGCGCCAAGGATGCCGATGATCGCCACCACGATCATCAACTCCATCAAAGTGAACCCTGCTCCATATCGATTCATACCGTTGACCTTACTGGATTTGCCGCCACATGATTCGTCGAAACTGCTGACGTACGGGCTCGCCCGCCTCGCTGTCTGTTGGCTGATAACGCGCATAAACGCTCTCCAGCACCGTACGTGAAGGGCCGCGCGCCCCAACGGCGGTCACACGGTAAAAGTGCGCTGAAGCAATACCCGGCAAGTGTGCAGGCGTTACGCCCACACCCAGGCTTTGAATACCGAACACGCCATCAGGCGCCTTAAGCCACAGCACACCGGACTGCGGGTCCAGGCCGGGCAAGACCTGCGTGCGGGCCGACAAAGGCGGCACGCATTGAGCCGGCGCGCTGCATACCAGCAGCTCACGCCACTGCGTCTGCACCTGCGCCTCGCCCATGCGCAGCCCCGTTTCCGCGGCCTGCAACGAGTGATTGGCAAACCACACACTGCCCGCCATTTTTTCTTGCTGCACGGCGCTCTGTAAGGAGGTAAGCCCCAGCACACTGAGCAACAGCAACAATGTGAGGCAAACCAACAGGACCATGCCCGACTGTTTACGCGGGTAATCACGCATAACTCCCCCTAACCCAGCCGATTACGCAGGGCCACCACCAGGTGGTAGGTCTGATCCTTTACCCGTGCCTTGGGATCGCGCAGTGTCAGGGCTATTTTCAGGCTGCGGATACTGGCCAAACTACTTGGGCTTTGTTCATAGCGCTGAACCGATGCCCCCGCTGCCGAACTGGCGACACCAAACGTCACCTCAAACGCCGCCACGTTATCCAGCAGCACCGCTTTACCCGGGCCAGTCTTGAGCTGCCCGTTCTCAAACCAGTAAACAACGTTACGTAATGCAAAGGCGGTTTCACCGGGTTCAAGCGGCCCAGGCTGCCCGGCATAGGCCTGTGCATAACGTTTACAGTCCGACACCACCGTCCAGTCCGGCCGGGTGCCTTGCAGGCCGACATCACCACTGACGAACCGCCACGACCTGGAACCCGCTGCGCCCTGCCATGAAACAGGCGTCTGGAACACGGCAGGCGCATTGATGATGCTGTCGGCCGACAGGCAGCCGAACATGCCAATCATGCGAATTTCCTGCGCGATTTTGCTCAGGACAAAACGGGCGTCTTCTTGGGCGATGGCGGCGGCATACTGCGCTAGGTAAGTCTCACGGGCACTCAAAAATACCTGGGTGGCACCCGACATCAGCAGCACGCCCAGCCCTAGGGCGATCAGCAGCTCTATCAGGCCAAACCCGGCATTGCGACGTGTCATGAGGCGCCCATCGCAAACCCGGATGCGATCTGGCTGGTCAGGCTGAATGTTTGCCACTGGCCCCCGGCACGCGTGTCGTCCCATTGCAGAGTGATGGCCACCTGACGCTCGTTGATCGCAATGCTGCCCTTGGCACTTGCCCCGCCGAATTGGCGAACATTGCGCTTGAAGTCACTCAAATCCTGGCCCAGCACACTGTGCAACCCCGCTCCGGCAGTCGCCCCGGCGTAATCAGCCGCAGGGTTGGCGCGAATACGATCCAGCATGTCGTAGGCAATAAAACTGGCTTGGGTAGTCATTAACGCGCTGTCGGTGTGTTTCAGCGCATTCAGCTGTACGGCGGCCGCCCCCAGCAACCCGCCCGCCAAAATAACTGTCGCCACCAGCACCTCAATCAAGGTGACCCCGCTTTGCCGGCGTTTATCCGATCGATTCATGTGCGCCACCCTGGCCATCACTCGCCGACACGTCCTGTGTCGACCTGCCAAAAGCCTAGCCCTGTACACAGGCCATGTTTGTAGGATCTGGCTGGTAAAGCGCCGGGACTAATCGTCCATTCAGGTAAGCTACCTAACGCTGATAACGCTTTAAACATGCTGAAATCGTTGCGTGAGCGGCACACGTCATGGCTGGGCTATACCGATACAAGCGCAAGGAATGCGCGAGGGCATGTCCAGGGAGGACAAGGTGTATCAACACGGCATGAGCATGATCCAACTGTTGTTCACGCTGGCGATTGTCGCGATTACCGCGCAATTCGCCGGCCCGGCCTACGGCGTTCTGGTTGAACAGCAACGCCGTCAGGTCGCGGCCGAGCAATTGGCCAGCGGTTTGCGCAACGCGCGCACCGAGGCGCTGGTTCGCCACCACTATGTGGTGGTGCACGCACTGGAAGACGATTGGAGCAAAGGCTGGAGGATTATTCTGGATCAGAGCGGCCGGGGGCATCTGGATGAGAGCAACCCGGTCCTTGCGTACAAGCAAGGCAACACGCAAATACCGATTGCCGGTAATACGCCGGTAAAACATTACGTGCGGTTCAACCCGCTGGGCGAACCGTTATTAAGTGGCGGGGCATTTCAGGCGGGGACGTTGCATATTTGCCAGGCAGACACCGCTCTGAGCCACTACCAGGTGGTACTAGCAAAGAGCGGTCGCATCAGCCTGCGCAGCGATCAAGCGACGCAGGCATTGTGCGCCATGGCTTAAATCAGGGAGCGAACGCGCAGTTCTTTAGGCATCGAGAAGGTGATGTTCTCTTCGCGGCCAGCCAGTTCGTCTGCCCCCGTTGCACCCCAGGCATGCAACTGCTGAATCACACCGCGCACCAGCACCTCAGGCGCCGACGCACCTGCGGTAATACCAATGTGCTGCACACCGTCAAACCAGCTTTTTTGCAGGTCTTCGGCGCCATCGATCAGGTAAGCCGGGGTGGCCATGCGTTCAGCCAGCTCGCGCAAGCGGTTGGAGTTGGAGCTGTTCGGGCTGCCCACCACCAAGACCACGTCGCACTCGTCGGCCAGTTGCTTGACCGCATCCTGACGGTTTTGCGTGGCGTAGCAGATGTCATCCTTGCGCGGTCCGCCAATGGCCGGGAAGCGCGAACGCAGCGCGTCGATCACACGGCTGGTATCGTCCATCGACAAGGTGGTCTGGGTTACGAACGCGAGTTTTTCGGGGTTGTTGACGTGCAGGTTGGCGACATCTTTTTCGTCTTCAACCAGATAAATCGCGCCGCCATTGCTCGCGTCGTACTGCCCCATGGTGCCTTCCACTTCCGGGTGCCCGGCGTGGCCGATCAAAATGCACTCACGGCCATCGCGGCTGTAACGTGCCACTTCGATATGCACCTTGGTCACCAGCGGGCAGGTGGCATCGAACACTTTAAGGCCACGGCCTGCCGCTTCGGTACGCACGGCCTGGGAAACGCCGTGGGCACTGAAAATCACGATGACGTCATCCGGCACCTGGTCCAGCTCTTCAACAAAGATCGCGCCACGGGAGCGCAGGTCTTCGACCACAAATTTGTTGTGCACCACTTCGTGGCGAACATAAATAGGCGGACCGAAGACTTCGAGAGCGCGATTGACGATTTCAATCGCTCGGTCCACCCCAGCGCAGAAGCCACGGGGGTTGGCGAGTTTGATGTGCATGCTGAGCCTCGTGGGTCGCGCAGAAAAATAATGCCAATCAGGCCCGGCACACGCCGGGCTCTGAATTACAGCGCTTTAACGTCTTTGATTTCCACGTCGAAGGTCAGGGTTTTGCCTGACAACGGGTGGTTGAAATCGATGGTCACTTGGTCGTCGTCAAAGGCTTTGACCACACCCGGCAGCTCGGTGTTGGCCGCGTCATTGAAGATCACCAGCAAACCTTCAGACAAGTCCATGTCCTTGAACTGCGAACGTGGAATGATCTGTACGTTTTGCGGGTTAGGCTGGCCGAACGCGTTTTCCGGGAGGATTTGCAGGGTGCGTTTGTCGCCCGCCTTAAAGCCGAACAAAGCGGCTTCAAAACCTGGCAACAGGCTGCCATCACCCACCTTGAAGGTCGCCGGGGACTTGTCGAATGTACTGTCGACGGTGTCGCCATTCTCCAGGCGCAATGCGAAATGCAGCGTGACTTCCGTGTTCTGGCCAATACGTTGCTCAGTCATGAGCCGGTTCTCCAGACTTTTTACTTTTGAACATATCCAGTGCCAGCATCACCGCACCCACGCAAATCGCACTGTCGGCGAAGTTGAAGGCCGGGAAATACCAGCGGTTTTGCCAATGCACCAGAATGAAATCGACCACATGACCGTACACAATCCGGTCATACAGGTTGCCCAACGCGCCGCCCAAAATCAGCGCCAGCGCAATCGCCAACCAGGTGTCATTGCGCCCAAGGCGCTTGAGCCAGACGATCAGCACGGCACTGACCACGATGGCGATCAGGGCAAACAGCCAACGCTGCCAGCCAGCACTGTCTGCCAAAAAGCTGAAGGCTGCGCCGGTGTTGTAGGCCAGCGTCCAGCTGAACAGGTCCGGGATGACCACGATTTGCTGGTACATCTGCAAGGCGTTGTCGAAATAGACCTTGCTGGTCAGGTCAATGACCAGGACCAGCACAGTCAACCAGAGCCAGCCCAGGCGCCCGAAGCGCCCGGCAGTGCTGGTGTTAGGCATAGTGACGTACCTCACCGGTGCCGCTGATGTTGTCAACGCAACGGCCGCAGATTTCCGGATGCTCCGGGTTCACGCCCACGTCTTCACGGCAATGCCAGCAGCGCGCGCACTTGGCGTGTGCCGACTTGACCACTTTGAGCTTGAGGCCCGGTACTTCGGTGACCACAGCGTCAGCCGGTGCCAGCGCAAAAGGCGCAACACTGGCGGTGGAGGTGATCAGGACGAAGCGCAGTTCGTTGCTCAGCTTGGACAGGTCAGCGGCCAGTTCAGCTTCGGCGAACAAGGTCACTTCTGCCTGCAAGTTGCCGCCAATGGCCTTGGCTGCGCGCAGATTTTCCATTTCCTTGTTGACCGCCACCTTCACCGCCATGATCCGCTCCCAGTAGTCGCGGTCCAGCTCGGTGCCTTCCGGCAGTTCGCTCAGGCCGTCATACCAAGTGTTGAGCATGACCGATTCGTTGCGCTCGCCCGGCAGGTATTGCCACAGTTCGTCGGCGGTGAAGGCCAGGATCGGAGCGATCCAGCGCACCAGCGCTTCAGAGATGTGGAACAGCGCGGTCTGGCACGAACGGCGGGCCTTGCTGTTGGCGCCCGTGGTGTACTGGCGGTCCTTGATGATGTCGAGGTAGAAACCACCGAGTTCCTGAACGCAGAAGTTGTGCACTTTGGAGTACACGTTCCAGAAACGGTATTCGCCGTAGTGCAGCTCCAGCTCACGTTGCAGCAACAAGGCGCGGTCTACTGCCCAACGGTCCAGCGCGAGCATTTCTTCAGCAGGCAGCAGGTCGGTAGCCGGGTTGAAGCCGGTCAGGTTGGAAAGCAGGAAGCGCGCGGTGTTACGGATACGCCGGTAGGCGTCCGCACTGCGTTGCAGGATCTGGTCAGACACTGCGATTTCGCCCGAGTAGTCGGTCGAGGCTACCCACAGACGCATGATGTCAGCGCCCAGGGTGTCGTTGACCTTCTGCGGTGCAATCACGTTGCCCAGCGACTTGGACATTTTGCGGCCCGCTTCGTCCACGGTGAAACCGTGAGTCAGCAGTTCGCGGTACGGTGCGTGGTTGTCGATGGCGCAGCCGGTCAGCAACGACGAGTGGAACCAGCCACGGTGCTGGTCGGAACCCTCAAGGTACAGATCGGCACGCGGGCCGGTCTCGTGGCCCATCGGGTGCGAACCGCGCAGCACGTGCCAATGGGTAGTACCCGAATCGAACCATACGTCCAGCGTGTCGCTGATTTTGTCGTACAGCGGCGCTTCGTCGCCCAACAGCTCGGCAGCGTCCAGTTTGAACCAGGCTTCGATGCCTTCGACTTCAACGCGCTTGGCCACTTCTTCCATCATTTCGACGGTACGTGGGTGCAGTTCACCGCTTTCCTTGTTCAGGAAGAACGGGATCGGCACGCCCCAGTTGCGTTGACGCGAGATGCACCAGTCCGGACGGTTGGCGATCATCGAATGCAGGCGCGCCTGGCCCCAGGCCGGTACGAACTGGGTGTCTTCGATGGCTTGCAGTGCGCGGGTACGCAGGGTCTCGCCAGCTACTGGCTCTTTGTCCATGCCGATAAACCACTGCGCGGTTGCGCGGTAGATCAGCGGGGTTTTGTGACGCCAGCAGTGCATATAGCTGTGGCTGATGGTTTCGGTGAACATCAACGCGTCAACTTCGGTCAGCTTGTCGATGATGTTCTGGTTGGCTTTCCAGATGAACTGGCCACCGAAGAACTCCAGCGACGGCACGTACACGCCATTGCTTTGAACCGGGTTGATGATGTCGTCGTTGACCATGCCATAGGCTTTGCAGGTCACGAAGTCGTCTACGCCGTAAGCCGGTGCGGAGTGAACCACGCCCGTGCCAGCGCCCAGTTCAACGTACTCAGCCAGGTAAACAGGCGACAGGCGGTCGTAGAACGGGTGACGGAAGTTGATCAGTTCCAGTGCCGAACCGGTGGTGGTGGCGATCACCGAACCTTGCAGGTTGTAACGCGCCAGGCTCGATTCAACCAGTTCTTCAGCGAGCACCAACAGTTTGTCGCCCACGTCGACCAGCGCGTAGGTGAACTCCGGGTGCACGTTCAGCGCCTGGTTGGCCGGGATGGTCCACGGGGTGGTGGTCCAGATCACGATCGCCGCCGGCTTGCTCAAGGTTGCCAGGCCAAAGGCCTCGGCCAGCTTGGCGTCATCGGCAACCGGGAAGGCAACGTCGATGGCCGACGACTTTTTGTCCTGGTATTCGACTTCTGCTTCAGCCAGGGCCGAGCCGCAATCGAAGCACCAGTTCACCGGCTTCAGACCTTTGAAGACGAAACCGCCTTTGACGATTTCGGCCAAGGCACGGATTTCACCGGCCTCGTTTTTGAAGTCCATGGTTTTGTAAGGGTTGGCGAAGTCACCCAGCACACCCAGACGGATGAACTCGGACTTCTGGCCTTCGATCTGCTCGGTCGCGTAGGCACGGCACAGCTCGCGGGTTTTATCCGCGGACAGGTTTTTACCGTGAGTCACTTCGACCTTGTGCTCAATAGGCAGACCGTGACAGTCCCAGCCCGGTACGTACGGCGCATCGAAACCGGCGAGGGTTTTCGAACGCACGATCATGTCTTTCAGAATCTTGTTCAGCGCATGACCGATGTGAATCGTACCGTTGGCGTACGGAGGACCGTCATGAAGTACGAACTTCGGACGATCCTTACTAATCTCGCGCAACTTCCCGTACAGGCCAATGCTGTCCCAGCGCTGCAAAATTTGCGGTTCGCGCTGTGGCAGGCCGGCCTTCATTGGGAAGGCTGTGTCCGGAAGGTTTAACGTGGATTTGTAGTCGGTCATTTCAGGCTCTTTTTAAGCGGTTGACCCAGCCAAAAGGCTCGGGCGGCGGCGACGTCCGCATTGATCGCCGTCTTGAGCGCCTCCAGGGAGGCAAAACGCTGCTCATCACGCAGCTTGTGGTGGAATGCCACGGTCAATCGCTGGCCATACAAATCGCCAGCGAAATCCAATAGATGTACTTCAAGATGGGCGTTGCCATCCCCTGCTACGGTAGGTCTGACGCCGATATTAGCGACGCCGGGCCAGGTTTTGCCGTCGATCTCGACGCTCACCAGGTACACCCCGGTCAACGGAACACGACGACGCTTGAGCTGGATATTGGCGGTTGGCGTGCCCAATTGGCGCGCCAGCTTTTGCCCGTGCAATACCGTGCCGGCAATCTGGAACGGGCGGCCCAGCAAGCGTTCTGCCTGAGCGAAATCGCCCTTGGCCAGCGCATCACGCACCTGGGTGCTGCTGATGCGCACGCCGTCCAGCTCAACGGTTTGCGCAGCTTCGACGGTAAAGTTCTGCATGACGCCTGCTTGTTGCAGGAAGTCAAAATCACCGACCCGGTCGCAGCCAAAGCGGAAGTCGTCACCGACCTCAAGGTGCTGCACACCCAGGCCATCGACCAGGATCGTGTCGACAAACTCGGCCGCGCTGAGCTTGCACAGACGTTGATTGAACGCCAGGCACAGCACGCGATCAACCCCGGCGTCAGCCAGCAGTTGCAATTTGTCGCGCAGGCGAGCCAGACGCGCCGGAGCGGTTTCAGGGGCAAAGAATTCGCGCGGCTGGGGCTCAAAAATCACCACGCAGCTGGGCACGCCCAACTCCAGTGCACGTTCACGCAGCCGCTCCAGGATAGCCTGGTGACCACGGTGTACACCGTCAAAGTTGCCAATAGTGGCGACACAGCCCCGATCTTGGGGCCGCAGATTGTGAAGGCCTCGAACCAGCTGCATAACGCGCTTCTTGCTCATAAAGTGGCCGATTATAACCACACCCGGCCCGTGACGACAGGCGACAGCGCAAGGCAAATCAGGTCAAACCGACAAAATAGACGTTTGACCGTAATTTTCCTTACATCAGAGACTTGCGGGCGAAATCCTTCAAACGCAAGCCCAACAGCAACAACATACCGAAATAAGCCAGTATGCCCGCAGCCACCAAGCCGCCAAGGCGCATAAAGCGCTCGAGCATATGGCCTTGATCCCAGGCGGGCATAACGTGCATCAAGCCCATCAGCACCGCCGACATCACGGCAACCGCCAACACCAGTTTGAACAGGTACAGCGACCAGCCCGGCTGGGCGATAAACAGCTTTTGCTTGCGCAACTGCCAGAACAGCAGCCCGGCGTTAATGCACGCGCCCACGCTAATGGCCAAGGCAAGCCCGGCGTGCTGCAGCGGCACGATAAATACAAGGTTGAGCAACTGCGTGACCACCAGGGTGAACACGGCAATTTTTACCGGGGTGCGGATGTTTTGTTGCGCATAGAAGCCGGGCGCAAGCACCTTGATCAGAATCAGCCCGAGCAAACCGACCGAGTACGCCATCAGGGCGCGCTGAGTCATCGCCGCATCCAGGGCACTGAACTCACCGTACTGAAACAGCGAGACGGTCAGCGGTTCCGCCAGGATCGCCAAGGCCAGTGCACACGGCAACACCAGCAAAAAGCACAGACGCAGCCCCCAGTCGAGAATTCGCGAGTACTCCTGACGGTCTTTATTGGCGTAGGTCTTGGACAGCGTTGGCAGCAGGATTGTGCCCAGCGCCACCCCGAGCACACCGGACGGCAACTCCATCAAGCGGTCTGCGTAGTACATCCAGGACACCGACCCGGCCACCAGAAAGGAGGCAAAAATCGTGTTAATGATCAGCGAAATCTGACTGACCGACACCCCCAGAATGGCCGGCACCATCTGTTTCATCACGCGCCATACGCCGGTATCGCGCAAATTGAGGCGCGGCAGCACCAGCATGCCGATTTTTTTCAAGTGCGGGAGCTGGAACAGCAACTGCGCAAGGCCACCGGCCAGCACCGCCCAGCCCAGCGCCATCACCGGCGGGTCAAAGTACGGGGTCAGGAACAGGGCAAAGATGATCATGCTGACGTTGAGCAGCGTCGGCACAAACGCCGGCACCGAGAAGCGGTTCCAGGTATTGAGGATCGCCCCGGCCAGCGATGACAACGAGATCAGCAATATATAAGGAAAGGTCACCCGCAACATGTTTGAGGTGAGTTCAAACTTCTCGGGCGTGCTGGCAAACCCTGGCGCCGTGGCCCAGATCACCCAGGGCGCAGCCAGTATGCCCAGCAAGGTGACGATGGCCAGCACCAACGTCAGCAGCCCGGCGACATAGGCCACAAAGGTGCGCGCGGCCTCCTCGCCCTGCTGATTTTTGTATTCGGCCAGAATCGGCACAAACGCTTGCGAAAAAGCGCCTTCGGCGAAAATCCGGCGCAGCAGATTGGGCAGTTTAAAGGCAATAAAGAACGCATCCGTAGCCATACCTGCGCCAAACATGCGCGCCACGATGGTGTCCCGGACAAAGCCCAGAACCCTTGAAATCATGGTGATGGAGCTAACAGCAGCCAACGACTTGAGCAAATTCATTGAAAGAGTTTTTGCCTTTAGAGAAAGAGCAGGCGAACAAAGCGTTCACTTATGCGATACTGCGCGCCGCAACAGCACAGAGCCAAGCTCGCGAGTTTACAGGTCAAGCGCCGGAAATAAATCTCCCGTCTCCCTCGATCAACCACTCAGCGGCTCGAATCAATCGCCCTTGACAAGAGTTGTCGTCATCGGCATGATTCGCGGCCTATTTTGTTTGTTAATTCAAAAGTCTTTCGAGGAGCTCGACGGTGGCCAACACACCTTCCGCCAAAAAACGTGCAAAACAGGCTGAGAAGCGTCGCAGCCACAACGCCAGCCTGCGTTCCATGGTTCGTACCTACATCAAGAATGTAGTTAAAGCCATCGACGCAAAAGACGCTGCTAAAGCGCAAGCTGCTTATGTTCTGGCTGTCCCTGTTATCGACCGTATGGCCGATAAAGGCATCATCCACAAGAACAAAGCTGCTCGCCATAAGAGCCGCCTGAATGGCCACGTCAAGGCGTTGAACCTTGCGACTGCTGCTTAAGCGATAAGCTTTTAAAAAAACCGACCCTAGGGTCGGTTTTTTATTGCCTGCGATTTCACCAGAACCTTGTAGGAGCGAGCTTGCTCGCGATCTTTTGAGGTTAAAAGATCAAAAGATCGCAGCCTTCGGCAGCTCCTACACAGTCACTTAGCGCTTTTATTACCGCTGCGGCCACGGCAAGATCGGGATCGCAGTCACTGCGTTCTGCGGGCTGCCTTCGATCAGGCGGTCGCTGTACACCAGATACACCAGCGTGTTGCGCTTCTTGTCGAGAAAGCGCACCACTTGCATGGTCTTGAAGACCAGCGAAGTGCGCTCCTTGAACACCTCTTCGCCATCTTTCAAATCACCTTTAAAGCTGATCGGGCCGGTCTGACGACAAGCCAATGACGCTTCAGCGCGATCTTCCGCCAGGCCCAGACCACCTTTCATGCCGCCAGTCTTGGCCCGCGACAGGTAGCAGGTCACGCCATCCACCTTCGGGTCATCGAATGCCTCGACCACAATGCGGTCGTTCGGCCCAACAAATTTGAACACGGTCGACACCGTGCCAATTTCCTCAGCCGATGCCAACAAAGGCACCGCCAAGATCAAACCCAACAGACCGCTAAGCAAGCGCATTCAACACCTCAATTCACACCAGGATCAGGTTATCGCGGTGAACCAACTCTGGTTCAGCCATGTAACCCAACAAGCTGACAATCGCCTCAGACGACTGCCCAATAATTTTTTGCGCTTCAGCCGCACTGTAGTTGGCCAGGCCACGGGCAATTTCTCGTCCATCAGGCGCCACACACACAACCATTTCGCCACGACGGAACCCGCCCTGCACGGCTTTGACGCCCACCGGCAGCAAGCTTTTATGCCCTTCGGACAATGCCGCCACAGCACCGGCATCCAGCACCAGGGTGCCGCGCGTTTGCAGATGCCCGGCCAGCCACTGCTTGCGCGCCGCCAGCATGCCACGCTCAGGCGACAACAATGTACCCAGGCGCTCGCCTGCCTTCAGACGGTCCAGCACACGCTCCAGGCGACCACCCACAATGATGGTATGCGCCCCGGAACGCGCCGCCAGACGCGCCGCACGC
>NZ_WIWK01000048.1:0-40806 GCF_009600165.1 Pseudomonas sp. FSL R10-0399 | reverse complement strand
GCCGTGACCAGGCCATCGCGCTCGGCCAGCCACAGCGCACGGTTTTGCAGGCGTGTGCTCAGATCACCGGCGCTGCTGCGGGCGCGGCGGTTGGCTTCCAGATCGTCCAGCGGGCCAGCGTGCTTTTCGCGCAGGCGCACGGTTTCGGTCAGCCAAAGACGTTGCAACGGGGAAAGTTCAGTCACGCGGCATTCCATTCAAGTGAATCATGAGCATAACCGCTGTATGCCGGTTAGTCAGGCGGGGTACTGACAGCGCGGGCGGCTCTGGTATCCTCTGCGGCATGAAAAAATCACTTCCCCTCAGCCTGATCGCGGCCCTCGGTGAAAACCGCGTGATCGGCGTCGACAACAGCATGCCGTGGCATTTGCCGGCGGATTTCAAATATTTCAAGGCCACCACCTTGGGCAAGCCGATCATCATGGGTCGCAAGACCTGGGATTCGCTGGGCCGCCCGCTGCCGGGGCGCTTGAACCTGGTGGTAAGTCGTCAGACCGGCTTGCAGCTCGAAGGTGCCGAAGTGTTTGCTTCGCTTGAGGCCGCCGTCGAGCGCGCCGAAGCCTGGGCCATTGAGCACGAAGTGAACGAGCTGATGCTGATTGGCGGCGCGCAGTTGTACACCCAAGGGCTGGCGGATGCCGACCGGCTGTACCTGACGCGTGTGGATCTGAGCCCGCAAGGGGATGCGTGGTTTCCTGAGTTCGATCAGGCGCAGTGGACGTTGGTGTCAGAAGACAAGCATGACGCCGCAGAGGGCAAACCGGCGTTCAGCTTTGAGGTGTGGGAGCGGCTGTAAGGCTGACACATCCCCTGTAGGAGCGAGCTTGCCTCGCGATCTTTTGATCTTCTAAAAGATCGCGAGGCAAGCTCGCTCCTACAAGGGATTGAGGGTTAGGCGTGCGCCAGATCACCATGATCGTCTTCGGCCAGAATGGCCTTGTCGGTCTGGTGCAACGCCTGGCTGGTGACTGTACCGGCGACCATTGAGCCGCTGACGTTCAGCGCCGTGCGGCCCATGTCGATCAACGGCTCGACCGAGATCAGCAACGCCACCAATGACACCGGCAAGCCCATGGCCGGGAGCACGATCAGGGCCGCGAAGGTTGCACCGCCGCCCACGCCCGCAACGCCCACCGAACTGATGGTCACAATGGCCACCAACGAAGCGATCCACACCGGGTCCAGCGGGTTGATGCCGACCGTTGGGGCAACCATCACCGCCAACATGGCCGGGTACAGACCGGCACAGCCGTTTTGCCCGATGGTCGCGCCAAACGAGGCAGCAAAGCTGGCAATCGAAGCCGGAATGCCCAAGCGGCGGGTTTGCGCTTCGATGCTCAGCGGGATGCTCGCCGCGCTCGAACGGCTGGTGAAGGCGAAGGTCAGCACCGGCCAGACTTTGCGGAAGAAGCGCAGCGGGTTAACCCCCGACATCGACAAAATCACCCCGTGAATCACGAACATCAGCGCCAGGCCGATGTACGACACCACCACAAAGCTGCCCAGCTTGAGGATGTCTTGCAGGTTGGAGGTGGCGACCACTTTGGTCATCAGCGCCAACACGCCGTACGGGGTCAGTTTCATCACCAGACGCACCAGACGCATCACCCAGGCTTGCAGGGTGTCGATGGCGTTGAGCACTTTGCTGCCTTTTTCCGGCTCGTCCTTGAACAGTTGCAGGGCGGCAATGCCAAGGAAGGCGGCGAAGATCACCACGCTGATGATCGACGTCGGCTTGGCGCGGGCCAGGTCAGCGAACGGGTTCTGCGGGATAAACGACAGCAGCAACTGCGGCACGTTAAGGTCTGAGACCTTGCCGGCGTAGTCGCTCTGGATCACGTGCAGGCGGCTGATTTCGGCAGCGCCCGCGACCAGGCCATCGGCGGTGAGGCCGAACAGGTTGGTCAGGCCGATGCCCACCAGCGCCGCGATCATGGTGGTAAACAGCAACGTGCCGATGGTCAGGAAACTGATCTTGCCCAGCGACGAGGCGTTATGCAGGCGCGCCACGGCGCTCAGGATCGAGGCAAAGACCAGCGGGATGACGATCATCTGCAGCAGTTGCACGTAGCCACTGCCGACCAGTTCGAACCAGCCGATGGAGGTTTTAAGGGTTTGGCTGTCCGTGCCGTAGACCAGGTGCAAGCCCAAGCCAAAGAGCACGCCGATAACCAGCGCCAGCAGGACTTTTTTTGCCAGGCTCCACGCGGTGTGGCGGGTCAGCGACAAGCCGAACAGCAACGCGAGGAACACCAGCAGATTGAGAATCAGCGGGACATTCATGAGGGCTCCGGGGGAGAGGGGGACGACGCAGGTGACGTCTTCAAGCGATAAAATTTTCGAACCGGAAATGCTAACAGGTTGATATAGCTCGAAATATATCGTTCTGGAATGACTACCTTCACTTTTGGAATAAGCGCATGGCGTTATCAAGACGGTCGAGGTCGCATCCACGCTAAAACTGTCACAGAGGTTTGCTAGCGTCGTCGCCTTTCTTAAGGAGCATAGTCGATGAGGCTGACGGCGAAGTTGATAGCTGCAACCCTGTGTTTGGGCTTGGCCGGGCAGGTGTTGGCAACCGAATTGGAACACTGGCCGGCCGATCAGGCGAAGCAACTGAACGCCATGATTGCGGCCAACGCGAACAAAGGAAACTTCGCGGTCTTTGACATGGACAACACCAGCTACCGCAACGACCTTGAAGAAGCGTTGCTGCCGTACATGGAAAACCTCGGCCTGATCACCCGTGACAGCCTGGACCCGTCGCTCAAGCTGATCCCGTTCAAAGACACGGCTGAGCACCAGGAAAGCCTGTTCAGCTACTACTACCGTTTGTGCGAAATCGACGACATGGTCTGCTACCCGTGGGTGGCGCAGGTGTTTTCGGGCTTCACCCTGCAACAGCTCAAAGGCTATGTGGATGAGTTAATGGCGTCCGGCCAGCCGATCCCGGTGTCTTACTACGAGGGCGACACGGTCAAGACCGCTGAAATCCAGCCGCCCAAGGTGTTTGCCGGTCAGGTTGAACTGTTCAACAAGCTGATGGAAAACGGCATCGACGTTTACGTCATGACCGCCGCCTCGGAAGAGCTGGTGCGCATGGTCGCGGCCGATCCCAAGTACGGCTACAACGTCAAACCGCAGAACGTCATCGGTGTCAGCACCCTGCTGAAAAACCGCGACACCGGCGAGCTGACCACGGCGCGTAAACAGATCAGCGCGGGTACGTACAACGAAGAGGCCAACATGGGCCTGGAACTCACGCCTTACCTCTGGACCCCGGCCACCTGGATGGCAGGCAAACAGGCGGCGATCCTGACCTACATCGACCAATGGAAAAAACCGGTGCTGGTGGGCGGCGATACGCCATCGAGTGACGGCTACATGTTGTTCCACAGCGTTGACGTGGACAAAGGCGGGATCCACCTGTGGATAAACCGCAAAGACAAATACATGGCGCAGCTGCAAGGCATGATTGCCAAAAACGCCGCGGCCCAGGCCAAAGCCGGCTTGGCGGTGACGGCGGACAAAAACTGGGTGATCGTCAAACCAGACGAAATCCAGTAACTCTCTGTTGTAGGAGCGAGCTTGCCTCGCGATCTTTTGATCTTTTAAAAGCTCGCGAGCAAGCTCGCTCCTACAGGGGCGGTGTGGCACAAAAAATCCCGGCACATGGCCGGGATTTTTGTATAACGCGTTGGCTTATGGCACCAATTTGTCCAGCAGCGCCTTATCACGCACCGCGCCCTTGTCGGCGCTGGTGGCCAGCAAGGCGTAGGCCTTGAGGGCGGTGGTGACTTTGCGTGGGCGGACTTCAACCGGCTTCCAGCCCTTTTTATCCTGCGCAACACGGCGTGCCGCCAGTTCTTCGTCGCTGACCAACAGGTTGATCGAGCGGTTCGGAATGTCGATCAGCACTTTGTCGCCATCTTGCACCAGACCAATCGCACCACCGGCAGCGGCTTCTGGCGAAGCGTGGCCGATGGACAGGCCCGAGGTGCCGCCCGAGAAACGGCCGTCGGTCAGCAAGGCGCAGGCTTTGCCCAGACCTTTGGATTTCAGGTACGACGTCGGGTACAGCATCTCTTGCATGCCCGGGCCGCCTTTAGGGCCTTCGTAACGGATGATCACGATGTCACCGGCCTTCACTTCGTCAGCCAGAATGCCGCGCACGGCGCTGTCCTGGCTTTCAAAGATCTTGGCGTTGCCTTCAAACACGTGGATCGACTCGTCAACTCCGGCGGTTTTCACCACGCAACCGTCCAGCGCGATGTTGCCGTACAGCACGGCCAGGCCGCCTTCTTGCGAGTAGGCGTGCTCGACACTGCGGATGCAGCCGTTTTCACGGTCGTCGTCCAGGGTGTCCCAGCGGGTCGACTGGCTGAACGCGGTTTGCGTCGGGATACCGGCAGGGCCTGCACGGAAGAACGTGTGCACGGCTTCGTCGTCGGTCTGGGTGATGTCCCACTTGGCGATCGCATCTGCCATGGTCGCGCTGTGCACGGTCGGTAAGTCGGTGTGCAGCAAGCCGCCACGGGCCAGCGAACCGAGGATGGAGAAAATGCCGCCAGCGCGGTGCACGTCTTCCATGTGGTACTTCTGGATGTTCGGCGCCACTTTGCACAGCTGCGGCACATGGCGCGACAGGCGGTCGATGTCTTTGAGGTCGAAGTCGATCTCGGCCTCTTGGGCAGCGGCCAGCAAGTGCAGGATGGTGTTGGTCGAGCCGCCCATGGCGATGTCCAGCGTCATGGCGTTTTCGAACGCCTTGAAGTTGGCAATGTTGCGCGGCAATACCGATTCGTCGTTTTCGACGTAGTACTGGCGGCACAGGTCGACGATGGTGCGGCCTGCCTGCAGGAACAGTTGCTCGCGGTCGCTGTGGGTCGCCAGGGTCGAACCGTTGCCCGGCAAGGCCAGGCCCAGGGCTTCGGTCAGGCAGTTCATGGAGTTGGCGGTGAACATGCCGGAGCACGAACCGCACGTTGGGCAGGCGCTACGCTCGTACTCGGCAACCTTCTCGTCAGAAGCGCTGGAGTCGGCGGCGATGACCATGGCATCGACCAGGTCGAGGCCGTGGCTGGCGAGCTTGGTTTTGCCCGCTTCCATCGGCCCGCCCGACACGAAAATCACCGGGATGTTGAGGCGCAGTGCGGCCATCAGCATGCCAGGGGTGATTTTGTCGCAGTTGGAAATACACACAATGGCGTCGGCGCAGTGGGCGTTGACCATGTACTCGACGGCGTCGGCAATGATCTCGCGGCTCGGCAGCGAATACAGCATGCCGTCGTGGCCCATGGCGATGCCGTCGTCTACGGCAATGGTGTTGAATTCTTTGGCAACGCCGCCAGCCCGTTCGATCTCGCGGGCCACCAGTTGGCCCATGTCCTTGAGGTGGACGTGGCCGGGTACGAACTGGGTAAAGGAGTTGGCAATGGCGATGATCGGCTTTTTGAAGTCGGCATCTTTCATCCCCGTGGCGCGCCACAATGCGCGGGCGCCGGCCATATTGCGGCCGTGGGTGGAGGTCTTGGAACGATAGTCAGGCATGGAACAGCTCCGGGCGGCTAATCAGGTAACAAACAGGGAAGTGAGCTTCTAATCGCTAGGGGATCACACAGAAAATGACCACGTATCCACTAGTTGCCGTGAACGCTGCGGGATCGCCGCACGCTTGGGCTTGAGCTCATAAACCCGCCGGGGATGATTGGCGATGAATGCGTCGATTCTACACGGCTGGCGGTGGGAGGGAATGGTCCAAACCGTGAAGATAGCGGCTACGGGACGAGCGCCCGCTCGCGGATCAGCCCATTCAAACCGAGCGCGATGGCGCTCAGGATCAAAAAGCACACGGCCAGGGTGCTGGTCAGGTGATCGTCGGCCAGGTTGATCACCAGGCTGATCAGGCCGCCGCACATGAAAATCAGCAGGCATCCAGCGGAGGTCGATGTGCCCGCGAGTTGCGGGTAGAGGCTCATGGCTTTGGAGTTGGCGATGGGCCTGCAAATGGTGGTGCCTGCTGTGCAGATGAGCATGGGGATCAGCACCGTGATGGCAGACACGCCAAATTGCCAGGTAAGCCCCAGCATCACCAGCCCGGAAGCGGCGATGAGGCACAGGCCAGCAGTGATTTGTGTCTCGCTGGCGAGCTTGCGGTGCAGCACGCTGGCCATCACGCCGCCGACCACATACGCAGCGCCATACAGCAGCAAGGCCCAGGCGAACTGGTAGGCCGAAAGCTGCAGGTGCTCCATGAAAATCAGCGGCGACAGGACGATAAACGAGAAGTGGCATGCAAAGGCCAGGGCCGAAATCAGCCAGTAACCGACGAAGCGGATATCAGAAAACAGCCGCCAATACCCGGCGAAAAACTGCCGTGCTGACGGCCTGTGGCGGCTGCGGGACTCGGGCAGCAGGTGCAGTGACCAGCACCAGACCACCACCGCCAGGGCGATGAACACATAAAAGCTGCCTTGCCAGCCCAGGTACAGTTGCAGCCAGGTGCCGACCAAGGGGGAGCAGGAAATGAAGATCCCGCCGCCGGTGGCCATCCAGATCCGGATGCGCTCCAGTTCGCGCCCTGTGAACACGTCCTGGATCAGCGCTTGTGACAGGGCAAATCCACCGCAGCCGACGGCCTGGACCACGCGGAAAAACATGAACCAGGCGAAATCCATGGCAAACAGGCAGCCCGTTGCGCCGATGGTCGCGAGGGCAATGCCGGTCAGCAGCAACTTTTTGCGCCCAAACATATCGGACAAAGGCCCGATCAGCAGCAGCGACACGGCCAGGCCGATGGCGAAAATACTCACCGACTGCGCGACGTCGGACGGTGTAGTGCGAAAGTGGCTGGACAGGGCCGGGAAGGAGGGCAGTACCACGTCCAGCGGGAAGACGGCGAGCAGGGTCATTGTCATCAGCAAGGCAATGGTTGCGCGGGGCTTTGCAGGGGTGTCCGTGGGCGGCTGCACTGATGTGTCCGGTGTTAATCAGGGCGGGCAGTGTTCTGCGCCGGTGCTGGTTTTACAACGATGTCCTGAGTAGGCCGGTACTTGTATTTCTGTAAGAAAAAACTTTTCTCTGCGTCGCCGCGCTCTAGGCCGGCCATGCCGGGTTTTACCCCCGTCTCTGGGCGTGACTACACTCAGGGGCTACAGTGGCGAACGCTTTCTAAGAATAAGGATGTTGAATGCTGACCCTTAATCGATCCGTTTATGGGTGTCTGGCCATTGGCCTGGTGCAAGGGCTTTTACTGTGGCTGGCCAGTGACATTGCCGAGCCGGGCATCAAATACGCGCTGGTGACCGCCGTGCTGGTGGGCGGGATCAACCTGTTGCTGCTGGGCGACAACGTGCGTCAGCGAGGCGCCGTCTGGCTGGTGCTGGGCCTTACCTGCGTGATGACGGCGATCAGCGCCTGGGTGTTCTGGAAGTACAGCGAAACCTGGCTTTACAGTCACTGGTTGAGCGGTAGCTGGACCTGCTTTGCCGTGGTCATCGCCTACATATGTACGGCGTTTATCTTGAGTTGGCCGACCCGTGAAGGGCGCATGCCGCGCTATGAAGATTTGTTCAGGCATGCCTGGGACACGGTGTTTATCGTGCTGCTGGGCTTGCTGCTGAATGCGGTGTTTTGGGCGTTGCTGCTGTTGTGGGGCAGCCTGTTCAAAATGCTCGGCATCGTGGCGCTGAACAAACTGTTTTTTACCGATGGTTTTGTCTGTGTCAGCTCGGCGGTGGTGTTTGCCCTGGGGCTGCAAATGGGCCGTGATAACGACCGGGTGATTGGTCTGTTGCGTGGCATTTTGCTCACGCTGTGCCGCTTTTTGCTGCCGCTCAGTTCAATGATCGCCATTGTGTTCACGTTTACCTTGCCGTTCAGCGGTCTGGCGCCCATTTGGGACACCGGTTATTCGACGCCGATCATGGTGTGCCTGGTGGCGGCCAACTTGTTCTTGCTCAACGGCGTGTTCCAGGACGGACATCAAAGCAGCGGCTACCCGCTGTGGCTCGTGCGCATGGTGGATCTGTGCCTGCTGTGTTTGCCGGTGCTGGTGGTGCTGGCCGGGTATTCGAGCTGGTTACGCATTGAACAATATGGCCTGACCCCAAGCCGTGTGCTGGCGATGTTGCTGGTGCTGGTGGTGTTTGCCCATTGTGTGGCGGCGGTGTGGGCCGTGTTTGCCTCGAAGTCGGGTTGGCTGGGCAGTTTGCGGGTCAGCAACCCGTGGATCGCGCTGGCGTGCGTGGTGCTGTTGCTGGGCATTCACACGCCGTGGTTCAGCCCGTTGAAGATCAGTGCGCAGAACCAGGTGCAGCGCCTGCTCAACGGTAAAACCCCGGTTGAGACCTTTGATGCCGACACCTTGCGCTATCGCTTGGGCGCGCCGGGCGTGCAGGCGTATGAAGGGTTATTGGCGCAAGTCGAGCGCGGCGAGGTACTCACCGAGCCTGCGCGGGCGGTGCTGCTTAAGCGGCTCAAGGACGTCGAAATCGGCCGCAGCGGGGCTGCGCAGAACGACCGGTTGCTGGAGTGGATCGGCCCTAGCGTGGAAGGCAGCGAGCAGTTCGATGCGCTGGGCATGGCTGGCCATCTGTGCCGGTATCCGGGGTGTGCGATGTGGGCTGTGGATCTGGATCAGGACGGGCAGCTTGAAGTGCTGCAGTTGCCCAAGCAGGAGTGGCCGGGCCCGCTGTACTTTTTCAAGCGCAATGCCCAAGGCAAGTGGCTACGCGCCGGGATGTATGAAATGGACGACAACCCGCTTGAATTGATCAAGAAGATTCGCGAAGGGGAAGTCCAACTGGTGAAACCGCGTTATCAGTCGTTGCAGATCGGCGGTTCGGTGCTGAGCCCGCGGGTGGATAAGCCCTGATGCTAAACCTGTGGGAGCGGGCTTGCTCGCGATGCAGGCGATGCGGTTTTCAGTAAAACCGTGTCGTGCCAATCGCGAGCAAGCCCGCTCCCACAAGGGGGTTTAGGTGTTAGGCAGCAAACGGCAGGTGATGCTCTTGATGTAGCGGGTTTCGACAATCGCCGGGTGCACCGGGTGATCCGGGCCCTGGCCACCGCGTTCGAGCATCTGGATGTTGCGGTCCAGATGGCGGGCGCTGGTCAGCAGGATGTTTTGCAGATCGTCTTCAGGCAAGTGCATCGAGCACGACGCGCTGACCAGAATCCCGTCTTTGTTGAGCAAACGCATGGATTGCTCGTTGAGACGGCGGTAAGCCGCTTCGCCGTTTTTCAGGTCTTTTTTGCGTTTGATGAAGGCCGGCGGGTCCGCCACGATCACGTCAAAGCGCTCTTCGTTGGCTTTGAGCTCGCGCAGGGCTTCGAACACGTCGCCTTCCATGCTGGTGACTTTGTCGGCCACGCCGTTCAGCGCGGCATTGCGATCAACGCCGTCCAGGGCGAACCCCGAGGCATCAACACAGATCACTTCGCTGGCGCCGAACGCCGCTGCCTGCACGCCCCAGCCACCGATGTAGCTGAACAGGTCGAGGACTTTCTTGCCTTTGACGTACGGAGCCAAGCGAGCGCGGTTCATGCGGTGGTCGTAGAACCAGCCGGTTTTCTGGCCTTCCATGACCGGTGCTTCGAACTTGACGCCGTTTTCTTCCAGGGCCACCCACTCCGGTACCAGACCGAAGACGGTTTCGACGTAACGCTCAAGGCCTTCTGCATCGCGGGCTGCCGAGTCGTTCTTGAACAGGATGCCGCGTGGCTTGAGCACTTGAACCAGCGCTGCAACCACGTCGTCTTTGTGGCGTTCCATGGTGGCAGAGGCCAACTGCACCACCAGAATGTCACCGAAACGGTCAACCACCAGGCCTGGCAGCATGTCGGAATCGCCGTACACCAGACGGTAGTAAGGCTTGTCGAACAGACGGTCACGCAGGGACAGGGCCATGTTGAGGCGGTGAACCAGCAGCGACTTGTCCAAGGGCAGCTTGATGTCACGCGACAGCACGCGCGCGCAGATCAGGTTGTTCGGGCTCATGGCCACGATGCCCAGCGGCTTGCCACCTGCGGTTTCGAGCAGCGCTTGGTCACCGGCTTTAAAGCCGTTAAGCGGGGTGGTGGCTACATCAATTTCGTTGCTGTAGACCCACAAGTGGCCGGCGCGCAGGCGTCGATCGGCATTGGCTTTAAGGCGCAGGCTTGGCAGGGACATGAAGTCGCTCCGGGTATTGAAAAGGGCGCGATTATAGCCTTAGACGCCACCTGCAAGCTTGGCTGATTCGCGGTATTGCGTCGGATCGCGCGCCCATTCGCGCAGAAAATTCCGCTAGAATCGCCGCCTATTCCAGAGTGTGCAGACATGCCCCCAGAGCTTTCATCGCAACAGATCAGTCAGGCTTTGCAAGGCATCAGCGTGCCGCCTCAACCGCAAATCATGGTGGATTTGCAGATGGAGCAGTACATGCCGGACCCGGATCTTGAGGTGATTGCGCGCTTGATCGCTCAGGACCCTGGCTTGTCGGGCGCGCTGCTTAAAATCGTCAACTCGCCGTACTACGGTCTGACCAACAAAATCGCTTCGATTCGTCGCGCAGTGACGCTGCTGGGCAGCCGCACGGTGATCAACCTGATCAATGCCCAGTCGATCAAGGGCGAGATGGGTGACGACACCATCGTCACCCTCAATCGTTTCTGGGACACCGCCCAAGACGTTGCCATGACCAGCCTGAGCCTGGCCAAGCGCACCGGCATGTCGGCGCCCGATGAAGCCTATGCGCTGGGCTTGTTTCACGATTGCGGCGTCCCGCTGATGCTCAAGCGCTTCCCGGATTACATGCACGTGCTGGAACAGGGCTACGCCAATGCGGGACCTGGCCGTCGCGTGGTGGACACGGAAAACCGCCACTTCAACACCAACCATGCGGTGGTCGGCTACTACACGGCCAAATCATGGCGCTTGCCGGGGCACCTGACCGAGGCGATTGCCAACCACCACAATGCGCTGGCGATTTTCAGCGACGAGTCCTCGCGCAACGGCCCGCTGAAAAACCTGCTGGCGGTGCTGAAAATGGCCGAGCATATCTGTGCGTCGTCCAAAGTCCTTGGCAACCAGCGCGAAGACCATGAATGGAACAGCATCAGCCATCTGGTGCTGGACTACATTGGTTTGTCCGAGTATGACTTTGAGAACGTGAAAGAAAGTATCCGCGAGTTAGGGGCTGACTAGATGCCTGAATTACCAGAAGTCGAAACCACCCGCCGGGGCATTGCCCCGCACCTTGAAGGGCAGCGGGTCAGCCGGGTCATCGTGCGTGACCGGCGATTGCGCTGGCCGATCCCCGAAGACCTGGATGTGCGTTTGTCCGGGCAGAAAATCGTGCAGGTTGAGCGCCGCGCCAAGTATTTGCTGATCAACGCCGAAGTCGGGACGTTGATCAGCCACTTGGGTATGTCGGGCAATTTGCGTCTGGTCGAGGCGGGCCTGCCGGCGCTCAAGCATGAGCACGTCGACATCGAGCTGGAGTCGGGGCTGGCCTTGCGCTACACCGACCCGCGGCGCTTTGGCGCCATGCTCTGGAGCCTTGACCCGCTGAACCACGAACTGCTGATCAAGCTGGGGCCGGAGCCGTTGACCGACCTGTTTGATGGCGAGCGGTTGTTCCAGCTGTCGCGCAAGCGTTCGATGGCGGTCAAGCCCTTCATCATGGACAACGCGGTGGTGGTGGGCGTGGGCAATATCTATGCGACCGAAGCGCTGTTTGCCGCAGGCATTGACCCGCGCCGCGAGGCCGGGAGCATTTCGCGGGCGCGTTATTTAAAGCTGGCGATTGAGATCAAGCGGATTCTGGCGGCGGCGATAGAGCGGGGCGGTACCACGCTGCGTGACTTTATCGGCGGTGACGGCCAGCCGGGTTATTTCCAGCAGGAACTGTTCGTGTACGGCCGCGCTTACGAGGCGTGCAAGGTCTGCGGTACCGAACTGCGCGAGGTCAAACTGGGCCAGCGAGCCAGCGTGTTCTGCCCACGCTGCCAGAAGTAACCCCAAACCTGTAGGAGCGAGCTTGCCTCGCGATCTTTTGATCTTTAAAAGCGAAAGATCGCGAGGCAAGCTCGCTCCTACAGAGGTAACCCTTACGCCTTACCCGTGATCAGCCGGTATTTTTCCATCAGCTGTTCTTCGGTTTCCGGGTGGGCTTCATCCAGCGGGATGCAGTCAACCGGGCATACCTGCTGGCATTGCGGCTCGTCGTAGTGGCCTACGCACTGGGTGCACAGGTTCGGGTCGATCACGTAGATCTCTTCGCCCTGGGAAATAGCAGCGTTCGGACACTCGGGTTCGCAGACGTCGCAGTTAATGCAATCGTCGGTGATGATCAGGGACATGGGTACTCCGGCCGGGGCGGCTTGCCCGGGCAACTAAAATCGAATGCGGCAATTGTGCCGCATTGGCGCCCGCAGTGCACGCGGGCGCCGCTTCAGCGGTTACTTCTTGCGAAACCGCTCGGTCAGGGCGTCAGCCACAGCCGGGTGGACAAACTTGCTGATATCGCCGCCCAAAGCCGCGATTTCACGGACTAAGGTCGACGATATAAACGAATAGCGCTCGGACGGCGTCAGAAACAGGCTTTCGACGTCCGGTGCCAATTGGCGATTCATGTTCGCCAGCTGAAACTCGTACTCGAAGTCCGACACGGCACGCAGGCCACGCAGAAATACATTGGCGTTCTGTTCTTTGGCGAAGTGCGCAAGCAGCGTCGAGAAGCCGACTACCTCGACATTGGGCAGGTGCTTGGTGACCTCACGCGCCAGCTCAACGCGCTGTTCCAGAGGGAAGAGCGGGTTTTTTTTGGGGCTGGCCGCGACCGCAATGATCACGTGATCGAACAGGCGCGAGGCGCGCTCGACCAGATCGCCATGCCCCTTGGTAATGGGGTCAAATGTACCTGGGTACAACACTCGGTTCATCGCGTCGTCCTGGCGGGAATCCGTTGGGGAGTCGGATGGTATCGCAGCATTCCCGGTCGGCCAAGTCGCCAATTTAAGAAGAAAGCACTATAGACGCCGCCAGTTAACTCCTTTTTCACGGATTTTTAAGCCGTTGGGCCAGCTCTGTCGCGAGTTTTGCGGTGAGTGCATACACCGACAATTGTGGGTTGGCGCCGATGCTGGTGGGGAACAAAGAGCCATCATGGATCGACAGATTGCGTAACTGATGATGGCGCCCAAGGCTGTCGGTGACCGCCAGGTGCGGGTTTTCCCCCATGGCGCAGCCGCCCATCACATGGGCGCTGGCCAGGCGCGTTCGATACCGCTCAAGGCTCAAGTTGTTTATGTGTTCGCGGGTTTCGCCCAGGGTTTTCAGGTAGCGCGCATCGCTGTGCAATGGCATCACCGCGCTGGCCCCGGCGGCAAACTGGATCTCGGCCATGCTGTGGAACGCCCGCCTGAGCCCGTCCCAGCTATACGGCGTGACGCTGTAATCGAGTACGGGGCTGCCGTCTGCGCGTAGCTCGACGTTACCGCCGGGGCTGTCCGGGTGAAAACCGTCGCGCATCAGGGCCAGCATCATGTGGGTGTTGGGCAGTTGTGCCATGTGTTCGGCGTTGGTTTCGCCGTAACCGCCAAACAAGGTGGCGGCCAGCGCCGGGTGCAAGGGCGGGACTTCGAGTTTGTAGCCCATGGGGCCGGTTGCGCCGTCTTGCCACTGAAAATGGTCTGTATAAATCGACTGCGGGGCGCCGTAAAACGGATTGATCGCCGTCGCAAACTGCGCAGCCGAGAAGTTGACCAAGTGCAGAAACGTACGCTTGCCCACTCGCCTGTACGGGTCGGGCGCCTCTGAGCGCAACAGCAGGCCGGGGCTGTTGATGCCGCCGCCGGCCAGCACGTAATGCCGCGCCTTGACCGTAATGGTGCAGCCTGTGGGCGTCACGCTGCGCCTTGACCGTAATGGTGCAGCCTGTGGGCGTCACGCTGCGCCTGTCCATGGCTTGGCACTCCAGGCCGGTGACCTGATCACCTGCAATCAACAAACGCTGGGCGCGGGCCAGATACAGCAACTCGCCGCCGTTTTCGAGGGTCGCGGGGATCGTCGTCACCAGCATCGATTGCTTGGCATTGGTCGGGCAGCCCATACCGCAATAACCGAGGTTCCAGCAGCCGCGCACATTGCGCGGGATCACCTGCCAGCGGTAGCCGAGTTTTTCACAGCCGGTGCGGATCACCTCGTTGTTGGCGTTGGGCGGGATCAACCACGGGGCCACGCCGAGCCGTTGCTCCATCTGCGCAAACCAGGGCGCCATGGACTCTTCGCTGTGGCCGCTGACCGCATGCTCGCGGGCCCAGTGCTCCAGCGTCGGCGCCGGGGTGCGAAAGCTTGAGGTCCAGTTGACCAGGGTAGTCCCGCCCACCGCACGGCCTTGCAGGATGCTGATGGCGCCGTCTTTGCTCATGCGCCCGACGCCTTCCTGATACAGGCTGGTGTAGGCCTCGCCTTCGAGCAGCTTGAAATCGCTGCTGGTCTTGAGCGGTCCTTCTTCGATCAGCAGCACTTTGAAGCCCGCATTACTGAGGATTTCAGCCGTCGTGCCGCCCCCGGCGCCGCTGCCAATAATGGCAATGTCGGCTTCCAGCGTCAGGTCGTTGTCGAGGGTTGAGCCGTTATGGGTTTTCCATCCGCGTGCCAGGCCTTCGCGGAATAGATCGGGTACAGGCATAAGGACGTCTCATGAAAATTATTATTGTGTGAATCAAACCGTCGGCGGGCCGGGATACCCGCAATGGGGCCACAACTCGGGCTTTTCGTAGCCGCTCATCATCACCAGTTGCAGCAGCGAGGCATGGCCCATGCGCAACAGGCTCAAGCTGCTGTTTTGCCAGCGATGCAGGAAGTAGCGGATTTGATCGGGGGTGGTCTTATCCCAACTGCTCCAAAGCCCCGTGAGCGGGCCGCGAGTGACCGGCATGGCCAGCACGTCGAATAGCTGCAAGGTCAGCTTGAGCAGCTCTGGCGAGAGGTGAGCCAGGTTGTTGTCCAGCGTGTGCAAGGTGGCGTCTGTTGCTCCCGGCAGGGAGGTGTGCGAAATGCTGCCCGCCAGCATCACCGGCACCAGCGCCTGTAAAAACACCAGGTCTGTGCTGCGCAGCACCCTGAAACCCCGGGCGCTGAAAGTAGCCGAGCAGCCGCTGAGGCTGGCGCCCAGCCCGGCAGTGGCCAGAAAAGCTGAGGCGCAAAGGCCGACTTTTAAAACGCCACGGCGGGACAGTAGCGTCGGTTCTTCCAGAAATTCCGGCATGGCTTGGTCTCGCCGTTTGAGGCTATCGGATAAACAGCTTTTGAATCAGGCGTACCAGCGACCGGCCATACGGCGGGTAAATCGCCAGCGAACTGTTCCAGCGCTGTTTGCTCAACACCCCTTTGGCGTGGCTGAACGTCAGGAAACCTTCGTGCCCGTGGTAACGCCCCATCCCGCTCTGGCCGATGCCGCCAAACGGCAGGTCGTCGATGGCCACGTGCAGCAGCGTGTCGTTAATGCAGACGCCGCCCGAGTGGGTGTCTTCAATGACGCGCTGTTGTTCGGCCTTGTTGTACCCGAAGTAATAGAGCGCGAGTGGGCGAGGTCTTGAGTTGATGTAGGCAAGCGCTTCATCGAGCGTGCTGTACGAGACAACAGGCAGCAGCGGGCCGAAGATCTCGTCCTCCATGACCTGCATCTGGTCGTTCACATTCAGCAGCAACGCATGGGGCATGCGCCGCCCCTGGCCTTGGGCATAGAGCGGGATCAGCCGGGCGCCTTTTTCGCTGGCGTCTGTTTGCAGGTGTTCAAGCCGCGCCAATTGGCGCTCGCTGATGATGGCGGTGTAGTCCGGGTTGTCGGCCAGCGTTGGATAAAAATCGAGTACGGCCTGGCGGTAAGCCTCGATAAACCCGTCGACCCGCTCGTGCGGTACCAGCACATAGTCGGGCGCGATGCAGGTTTGCCCGGCGTTCAGGGTTTTGCCCCAGGCAATGCGCCGGGCGGCGTCATTGAGCGGCACCTCAGCCGAAACGATCGCAGGGGATTTGCCGCCCAGCTCCAGCGTCACCGGGGTCAGGTTATCGGCCGCGGCACGCATCACCTGCTTGCCGACATGGGTCGAACCCGTGAACAGCAGGTGGTCGAAGGGCAGGCTGGAAAACGCCACGGCAACCTCGGCGTCGCCCAATACCACAGCAACCATGTCCTCGGGGAAAATCCGCCCCATCAGGTCTTTGAGCAAACGGCCGGTGGCGGGCGTGTACTCACTGAGTTTGAGCATCACCCGATTGCCCGCCGCCAAAGCGCCGATCAAAGGCCCCATGGCCAAATACAGCGGGTAGTTCCACGGCACGATCACACCCACCACGCCCACGGGCTGATACACCACTTTGGCGCTGGCGGGCTGGAACATCACCCCCACGTGGCGCCGTGACGGCTTCATCCAGCGTTTGAGGTGTTTGAGGGTGTAGTCAATGCCCTGCAAGCTGGGCATCAGCTCGGCAAACAAGGTTTCGTCGGGGCTGCGGTGGCTGAAGTCCTGGCTGATGGCGTCAATCAACACTTCGCGCTCGCGGCTCAGCAATACTCGCAGGCTCTTCAACCATTGCTGGCGTTGTGCTATTGGTGGGAGCGGATGAGCTGTGTAGGCTTTTCGCTGCAGGGCGAAAAGGTTGTGGAGATCGTCCAAGGCGCTGGAGGAACTGTGGCGGTGGGCACTGTCGGTAGACATCGTTCGCTCCCTGCGGATGTTGGGGGTTCTCGTAAGAGCCAAGATGTTTTTAGAGCCTGCGCTCTATGTTGTCAATTGGGGGTCTGCCACTCGGGCTGTTTGAGCCACGGTGGTTAGGCTTTAAGATGTTTTTCGATATTCATCGAAGACCAATCCATGGCCGCACGATTAAAAACCAGCCAGCGCATCATCAATACCAGCCTGGAGTTGTTTAACCAGCTGGGTGAACGCAATGTCAGCACCAACCACATTGCGGCTCACATGGAGATTTCGCCGGGTAATCTGTATTACCACTTCCCCAACAAGCAGGCGATTATCTCGGTGCTGTTTAGCGAGTACGAGGTGCTGGTGCTGGACTTTCTGCGCCCGCCCGAAGGCCGCCTGCCTGACGTCAGCGACAAGCGCGACTACTTGAAGCACCTGCTCAATGCCATGTGGCGTTACCGCTTTTTGTACCGTGACATTGAACACCTGCTGCTCAGCGACTCTGAACTGGCCGTGCGTTATCGGTGCTTTTCCACGCAATGCCTGGCTCAGGGGCAAGCCATTTATTCGGGGTTTGTGAAGGCGGGCATTCTCGACATGACGCCCCAGCAAATCGAATCGCTGACGCTCAATGCCTGGATCATCCTGACGTCCTGGGTGGGTTTTTTGTGTACCACGCGTGAGAACGCCACCCACCTGTCCGAAGAGGCGCTGACCCGCGGAATCTACCAACTGCTGATACTGGAATCGGGCTATGTAACGCCGCCGTACCGTGCTGCGGTTGATGAGTTGCTCAAGGAATATTACGTTCCATTGCAAAAGACATTGGTCGTACAGTAGCGCTGTTCCCATCCCCCTCAGGAGTTCGCCATGCCCGTTGCGCAACTGATCAGCCCTCAAGCCCTGAACGAACGTCAGGCGCACCCCGGATTGGTCATTCTGGATTGCCGTTTTGCCCTGGAAGACCCGGAATACGGGCACAGCAGTTATGTTGAAGGCCATATTGCCGGTGCGCAATTTGCCGACCTTGAGCGTCACCTCAGCGGCCCGGTGATTAAAGGCGTCACGGGGCGCCATCCGTTGCCTGAACCGTCCGCCTTGCTTGAACAACTGCGGGCATGGGGCATCAATCAAGACAGCGATGTGGTGCTGTATGACGATGGTCCCGGTGCATTTGCGGCCCGTGCGTGGTGGTTGCTGGCGTGGCTGGGCAAGCGCGATGGCGTGTTTATTCTCGATGGCGGGTTAAAGGCTTGGCATGCGGCGGGTTTCAAACTGACCACGGACGAGCCCCATGTTGTGCCTGGCACCTTTGATGGTCAGCCGGATAGCCACTTGGTGCTGAGCGCTGAGCAATTGCAAGCGCGCTTGGGCCAGCCGGGGTTGACCCTGATCGACGCTCGCGCCAAGCCACGTTTTCGCGGCGAGGTTGAGCCGATTGACCCGATTGCCGGGCATATCCCTGGGGCGCAATGTGCGGCGTTCAATGAAAACCTCGACAGCAGCGGGCGCTTCTTGCCAGCCGAGCAACTTAAACAGCGATTTGCCGAACAACTGGCGGGCCGCTCGCCGGATGAACTGGTGGCGTATTGCGGCTCGGGCGTGACGGCGTGCCACAACCTGTTTGCATTGGGATTGGCGGGCTACCCGCTGGGCAAACTCTATGCGGGCTCATGGAGCGAATGGATCAACGACCCGGCACGAGGTGTCGCAACCGGGGACTGACCCCGTAGGAGCGAGCTTGCCTCGCGATCTTTTGATCTTTAAAAGCTCGCGAGGCAAGCTCGCTCCTACACGGTTTTGATGCAGCGATGCGGGCCGCCGACCGCCGCCAAACGTGCAGGCATAACTCCGTAGGAGCGAGCTTGCCTCGCGATCTTTTGATCTTTAAAAGCTCGCGAGACAAGCTCGCTCCTACACGGTTTTGTTGTAGCGATGCGGGCCGCAGACCGCCGCCAAACGTGCAGCCAACACTCCGTAGGAGCGAGCTTGCCTCGCGATCTTTTGATCTTTAAAAGAATCAAAAGCCCCCTCACCCTAGCCCTCTCCCGAAGGAGAGGGAACTGATTGGGGGATGCTGTCGATTGTCGGTGGCCTGTTTGCTACGCCAGCGCGGCGTAGAAGACGGGGCGACAGCTCCTGCACGGTTTTGCCTTCGCGTGAATTATTTTGGTTGCAAACGCCAGCCCAAAACATTGAGCAGATCGCAACCGTCACGCAGCAATATCATTGCGGTGGTGGCTAACTGTTTGAGATCAATGGCATCAGCGTCTTGAACTTCGCGACTGGAGAAGGTTTCCATCATTTGGGTCACAGCCAGTACGCGGGCGGTGGCATTGGCGTGCAATACGTCGAGAGGGGCGTTGCGATCGATGAGCAAGGCGGGGGTAAGGCAGTCGATGGCGGTAAGCGGGATGTATGTCAATTCGTTCATAAGTGCTTCTCCTAAACTCTTCATTCAGGCCACTCACTTTTCGTCGCCAAACAAAAAATGGGTGGCTACCGTGCGCGGGTTGGCGAACCGGGAGAATTTAGGAAACAACCGGCAGACCCGAAGATCTCCCACGCACAGTAGCCATAAAGCATTGCGAGCAAAATACACGCTTAGCCCAATACAACAACCATTAGGTTTCCAAAATTCCATCTCCAGGTCGCCAAACCCGGTCGCCCTTTTAGGCTAACGCTGACTATAGGCGCCACGGCGCAATGGCAGCAATTGGCAAAGCTGTGCGAATAATCCGGCAATTTTGTGGGCACCAAAAATCTGCAACACCGCCGTCTACAGGCTTTGGATGTGCTGTGCACTGGCCGCACGGTAGGCCGCCGGGCCGACGCCGTAGACTTTTTTGAACTGGCGGCTCAAATGGCTTTGGTCGGCAAAACCAAGTTGTGTAGCGACTTGCAGCGGTAAGCAGCCTTGTTGCAACAAGCCGCGGGCATGGGCGATGCGTTGTTGCATCAGCCAGGTGTGCGGCGGCATGCCCGTGGCGCGCTGGAACACGCGGGCAAAGTGGAACGGCGACAAGTTAACCGCCGCCGCCAGTTCTTCCAGCGAGGGCGGTTCGGCCAGTCGCGATTGCAGCAGCTCTTTGGCCTGGCGCACCGCCCGGTGTTCCACCCCCGGCTTGGCCGGCATCGGCAGGCGGGCATGGCGGTTGAGCAGGGCGAGCATCATTTGCCGCCAGAGCGTTTGCTGATGCAGCGCCGACTCCGGGCCTTCGAGCAAATGATGCAGTTGCTGCAACCCGTGAAACAGCTCCGGGTCGTGCAGCAGGGTGTCGTTGAAAGTGGGCAGGTGGGTGCCAGGCAGGTTCAGCTCTTCCAGCAGGCTTTGGATTTGCTCGTTGTCCGGGTAGAACGCACGGTAGCGCCACCCGGCATCGTGGCCTTTGTGGCCGTTATGCACTTCGTCCGGATTGATCAACACCAGTGTGCCGGTGCCAGCCAGGTGCTCTGCGCCGCGATAGCGATAACGCTGGGCGCCGTCCATGATCATGCCGATCACAAAACCATCATGCACATGGGGCACAAAGCGGTGTTCGATGTAGCGCGCGGTGAGCAATTCGACGCCGTTCAACGGCGCCGTTTGCCAAAAGTGGATGGACTCACCTTGCTCCACATTCATTACGCAGACTCAGGCTTGAGGCTGGCCAACCACTGTGGAATGCGCCGCTCCAGGTAGTACCTGGGCGTTCTCGGCGAGCCCTCAACGAAACCCACATGGCCGCCCTTGGAGTGCAGCTCAAGTTCGGTGCAGGCGGACAGTTCGCTGGCTTCGGGAATGCTGTGTTTGAACACAAACGGATCATCCTCGGACTGGATGATCAGTGTGGGCGTTTCAATGGCGCCCAGGAAGTAGCGGCTGGAGGCGCGGCGGTAATAGTCGTCGACGCTCTGATAACCGTTGAGCGGCGCGGTGACCCGGTCGTCGAACTCCCAAAAGGTGCGCAGTTTGCTCAGCGATTTGAGGGTGCCCAGCTTGGCCAGTGTGGCCAGCGCTTCGTGCTTGGCGTCCTGTTGGAACTGACGCTGTTTGATTTTGACGTAGGCCACCATTTCACGCATGAAGTGCGCCTGGTACACCTTGGAGAAGCCCATGCCGATACGGTCGGCGCACTGGTCGAGGCGAAACGGTACCGAGACCGCGACGCCACCTTGCAGGCCGCTGGCGCTGCCCGATTCGCCCAGGTATTTAAGCAGCACGTTGCCGCCCAGTGAGTAACCCACGGCATAGATCGGCGCCAGCGGGTAGCGCGCCCGCAAATGCGCAACGGTCGCGGCCAAGTCTTCACTGGCGCCGGAGTGGTAGCTGCGTGCCAGCAGGTTGGGCTCCCCCGAACACCCGCGCCAGTTCAGGGCTACGCTGGCCCAGCCCTGTTTTGCCAGGGCGCTCTGCTGGCCTGCAATGTAGTGCGAAGCCGAGGAGCCGGTCAGGCCATGCAGCACCAGCACCAGCGGTTCATGGGCTGACGGCGTGCCGTGCCAGTCGAGGTCGAGAAAGTCGCCATCTTCGAGCCACAGGCGCTCGCGTTGATGTTCAACAACAGGTTTGGTGCGCCACAGCGGCCCCCACAGCGTTTGCAAATGAGGGTTGCCGAGGCCAGAAGCTGGTGTGAACAGTTCCACGGATAACGCAGGGGAAGCGAGGGCGCGCACTTAAGTTCTCAGTCGGTGACAGGTATCGGAAAGTGCTTAAGTTGCCACAACGCGGCCTGCGGCCCAAGCAATGTGTGTTGTGCGGTGCTCATCCAATTGGTCGAATTGCACAGCGGCTGGCCGTTGTTTTCACTCATGCTGACCTCGGGCAGAGCTTGCTGGGCAACGCTGGGGCCGAGTGTGAGGGTGACCCAGGCATCGGCGTTCATGTGCCGGTTCATGGCGGCTTTTATCTGTCCGGCGGTCATTTTCTGGATCTCGGTTATTTTGTGAGTGAAGTCCAGGGTCTGGTCGAAACGGTTGATGTCCTCCAGTTCCTTGAGCAGGTTCCTGTTGGTCGCGAGCAGTTGTGGCAGCGCCTGACGCAGGTATTTCTTGATGCTGTCCAGCTGCTCTTGCGTGGGCCCATCCTTGAGGAACTGCTCAAACAACGTTTTGGCATGGGCCAAGGCCTGCTCACTGTAGTGGGGCGGCGTATTGAACTGGGTGATCCAGGCCGTGGCGCCTCGGGCGTGCTCGATATCGGACTGCACCCCGTAGGTGACGCTGTGTTTCTCGCGTAGTTGATTATTTAAAACGCCATTGAACATCACATTGGCTACCTGCAAGGCCAGTGCGTCCGGGTGCTGATTGGGCACAACATTGTGTGCCATGACCAGCAAGGTCTGGCTCGTGCTGTCTTCAATGTGCAGGGTTCTGCCAGCGTTGGCCTGTGTGACAAACCTTTGCGGCGCGGGCAGCGCCGGTCCTTGCGGCAGCGCGTCGGCCAAGGTTCGGCTGAGTAATTTGGCCTGCTCGGGCGTGAGGTCGCCGACGATCACCATCTGCGCGTTGGCTGCGGTATAGGCCCGCTGAAAAAAACTGCGAACCTGTGCGGCTTGCATGTGTTGAAGGCTGTCGTGGGTGCCGTTGACTGAGCGCGATAACGGCTGACCGGGGTACAGCTCTGCGCGAATGCTGGACAGCGCTCGCGCCTGGGCAAAAACTTGCTCAAGCTTGAGGTCTGCCTGCAAGGATTGCCTTATTCGCGACAGGTTCTCCTCGCTGAAAGAGCGCTGTGTCAGGGTTTCGGTAAACAGGCTCAGCACCGGGGCAAGCACCTCGGGTGCGCTCAGGCTTCTGAGGGTCAGGTAGCTTTGCTCGGCATTAATGCCGTGGGTTATTTGCGCGCCGTAACGGTTAAATCCGCGGGCGATCTCGTCGGCGGGTTTGCGCGCCGAATCGACGCTGAACAGGGCCTGGGTCATGGCCGCCAGCCCCGGTGTTTCGCCATCGTAGTAGCTGCCTGCGGCAAAGCTGATTTCCAGGTCGACCATGGGCAAATGATGATTTTCCACAAACAGCACGCGGCTGCCTTGCTTGAGTGTCCACGACTGGATTTGGGGCGTGTGGGGCACGCCTGCGGGTTCTGTGAGTTCGCGCAGAGATTGCAACGGCAATGTGGGGTCGGGGGTTTCTGCTGCACGCACGTAACAGCTCGCCGCTAAAAAAATGCCCGCCAGTGCGAACAGGCAGACGAGGGTACCGCGTGCGATGCGTCGGGCATTATTCATGAGCTGACTCCTCAGGCAGCGCGTAGCTGGTGATTAACCGGTCTGCGACCAGAAAGGTCTGCGCTGTGCGTTGAATGTCTTGCGGGGTGATGGCGTTCAAGGCATCGAGCCGTGCCTGTTCGGTGCGCCAGGACAGCCCGGCCATTTCCAGCATGCCAATCTGCAGGGCGCGGTTTTGCGGCTCATCCTGCTCGAACACGCGCCGTGCCGTGATCTGAGTCCGCGCGCGTTCGAGGTCTTCAAGGCTGGGCGGGGCGGTTTTCAATGAGTCGATAATGGCCAGAATCCGCGTCTGGAGCGCCTTGAGCGTTTCAAGCGAAGCGGCTGTTTCGAGGTTGGGCAGCGCGCTGATGTTGAACAGCTCATCGCCGAGGCTGACCGCCTGGTAATGAACGGTGGTGGTGTCTGCCAAGCCTTCCTTGCGCACCAATAACGACTCGAACAGCGAGCTGTTTGCGCCGCCCAGCATTTCGGAAATCAGCTCCAGTGCCGGTGCTGTTCGCGGGTCTGTTTGAGTGGCGAGGCTCGGCACATTGAAGGCCATGTACAGCACGGGTATTTGCTGGGGGATGTAGTGCGTGATGCTGCGCTCGCCGGGCATCGCCAGGTCGATGGGGGTTGAGCTGTACGGCAGCGCCCGGCGGGCAATAGGGCCGAAATACCGTTCGGCCAGTTGTTTGACCTGCTGGGGGGTGATGTCACCGACGACCACCAGCACCGCGTTGTTGGGGGCATACCAGCGTTGATACCAGCGCTTTACCTCTTCGGTTTGCAGGCGGTCCAGATCATGTCGCCAGCCAATGATCGGGTTGCCTGCGGCGCTGGCCGGCAGGGCCAGGCGCCGCGGGACTTCGATGGCGCGCTTGATGGGGTGGTGATCAGAGGCTTCGGTGCGCTCGTTTTTGATGATTTCACGTTCGCCGCTCCAAACCGTCGCAGACAGGTGAGCCGTGCTCATTTGGTCCGCCAGCATTTCAAAGCTGACACCCAGCGCATGCGGGGGCACGGTATGGAAAAACAGCGTGGCGTCATTCAGGGTCATAGCATTTTGGCTGCCGCCCAGATTCTGCAAAATATGGCCTGACTCGCCTGTGCAGAGCTTGCTGCTGCCATTGAACAGCATGTGTTCCACCGCATGGGACACGCCGGTTTGGCCCGGCTCTTCCTGATTTGACCCGATGCGATACCACAAGTGGGTCAGCACCAGGCTGGCGTTGTGGTCTTCGTAAACAATGATTTTGAGCCCGTTATCGAGTGTGAACTCATGAATGGGCGGTGGGCTGCTGGCCGATGCCAGCAGGGGATGGAGCATGACGCCGAGCAGCAGCCCGGCGATGAGTCTTTTCATGGTGGGTGTCCTGACGAGGGTTCGTCAGGACAGGTTGCGATAAACCCGGGCGGCAGGTGCGTTACATAAGTACGCAATACGCTCAGGGTTGAACGGCTGGCAAGGGGCGTTGTTCGACCGTTGGGCCGAGGCTTGCGACCTTCCATTTATCGGCCCTGGTATAACGATTCATGGCGTCTTTGATGTCTTGTCGCGACAGCTTTTGGGCGTGCATGACCAGCGCGTCGAAATTTCGGGGCAGGTCGTGGGCCCCCATAAGCAGCCATTGTTGAACCATTTGTGCATTGCTGGCGCTGGTCAGCGGCAAGTTGCCTGCCAACCGTCGTTTGACGGCGACCAGTTCCTCTTCGGTGGGACCGTCGCGCAGCCACTCGGCAAACAGCGTTTTGACCAGTGCGAGGGTGGCATCCTGCTGATCGGGGGCGGTTTGCAGGCTGATAGTCCAGGGCCCGCCCGCTTGCCAGAGCGGTATAAAGGCCGAGGCGGCGTAGCTCAGCCCGCGCTTGTGGCGCAGCTCATTGATCAGACGGCTGCTGTTGGAACCGCCGAATATCAGGCTGGCCACTTGTAACGCCACGTAATCCGGGTGGTTCGCCGGTACGCTCGGCTGCGCCAGCATGATCAAGGTCTGGCTGTAGGGGGCTTCGAGGTGTGTATGGCCGGGCGGTGATGTCAGGTCCATGGCCAGTTCAACAGGCGCCAGTGCGGGGCCTTGGGGCAGGGCCTGGCTGATCGCGATGCTCAGGTCTGTGGCTTCATCATTTGAAATGTCCCCCACGATGACCAGCAGCGCGTTGGCCGCGGTGTAGGCGTTTTGATGAAAGCCCCGGACTTTCTCGGCGTCTATCAAGGCCAGGCTCTGGGCGTTACCTTCGACGGGGCGGGCGTAAGGGTGATTGCCATACACCTGTGCATGCAGCGTCTGTTGCAGGCGCGCTGTCGGATTTTGCTGCACCAGTCCGATGGCATTGAGCGCCGACGCTTTGGCGCGCTCGACGGCTGCCGGGGCAAAAGCGGGCTGTGCGATCAGCCGCGTGAACAGGTCAATCGCCGCCTTGCGTGTCTCGCCGTCACTCAGTGTGCGCAGGGTTAACCGCGCTTCATCCTTGTCTACTGACGCCGTCAGTTGTGCGCCCAATTGATCAAACGCCTCGGCGATAGCCTTGGCGTCCATGCCTTCAACGCCCTGGTTCAAGAGCTTCAAGGTCAGGTTCGCCAGCCCTGGTAAATCGCCATCACGGCTGCTGCCCGCCGAGAAACGCACGCTGATATCGACGATGGGCAGCGCGTGGGTCTCAATAAAAAGCACGCGGGTGCGTTCGTGGGTCGCATAGGCACGAATGCTCAGCGGGCGAGCAGCAATTTGACTGTCATCCAGGGTTTGCAAACTCTGCAAGGCCGTTGTTGGGCCTTCTGTTGCCTGTGCCTGAGCGCTCAGGCACAGGTTCAGGAGCAGGGTGGTCATAAACGCTAATCGCGCCAAAGGGTGGCGCGTCGATGTGAAGGCATTAGTCATGTTTTTTCTCCGGCCTTGGCATGTAGGCGGCGCTGAAGCGGTTTTCGGTGAGGTAGGCCGTGGCCAGTTGCTGGATGTCAGCAGGCGTCAGGGTTTGCAGGGCTTGTTCCTGTGCGTCGAGGGTCGACCAGGGCAGCCCGATGCTTTCCAGTTCACCTATTTCGCTGGCCTGTTTCTCGACCTGATCGTGGGCGTACAGGCGTTTGGTGATGATCCTGCGCTTGGCGCGTTCCAGCGTTTGCGCACTGACCGGGGCGGCTTTGAGCGCTTTGAGCTGTGTCCAGATCAAGGCTTCAACCGCCTCCGGTGATTCGGTGCGTGACGGACTGATTTCGGCCCAGATCCTGAGCAGGCCATCGCCCCGGTTCAGCAGGTCGTAATGGGAGTACGTTCCGGCCAGCACGCCTTGTTGATGCATCAGGCTGGCTTTGATGAGCGAACTGTCGCTGCTGGCCAGCAGTTCGTTGAGCAGCAACAGGCCAAAGGCGGTTTGCGGGTCTTGTGCGGTGTTCAAACTGGGCACATTGAAGGCCATCACCAGCTTTGCGTTGGGGCTTGGCAAGCGAAGGTGCAGCCCGCGTCGGCCCAGATGGGTCAGTTCAATCGGGCGCTTGACCGTGGGCAAGGGGCGCGCAGCGATTGCGCCGAACTGCTGGGTCACCTGTGCTTTGGCCTGATCCAGCGTCACATCGCCGACGATGACCAGCACGGCATTGTTGGGCGCATACCAGTCTTGATACCACTGCATGAGCAGCGGGTTGTTCAGCCGGTTGATGTCATGCATCCAGCCCAGTACGGGGTTCTTGTAGGTACTGGCCACATGGCCAATGGTTTTGACCCGCTCATTGAGCAAGTTCCACAGGTTGCTGTCGACTGTCGAACGGCGTTCTCGCTGGATGATCAGCCGTTCGATGTTTAACTGGGCGTCACTCCAGCGTGCGCTGACCATTTGGTCTGCAAGGATTTCGAGTGACACCGCAAGGCGGTTGGTGGCCTGCAACTGTGTGTAAAGCGTTGCATCGGGGCGTGTGATTGCGTTGGCGCTGACGCCCAGCGATTCAAGCACTTTTAACGCTTCGCCCTGGGGCAGTTTGCTGCTGCCTTTGAACACCATGTGTTCCAGAGCATGGGACAAGCCGGTTTGCCCTTCCTGCTCATAACTGGCGCCGACTTTGTACCAAAGCTGCGAGGCCACCACGGGAGCGCGGTGGTCCTCGCGAACAATGACCTTAAGGCCGTTGTCGAGGGTAAACGTGTGGGTAACCGGTGCCGCGTGGGCGCAGGCGGTCGCTGGCAACCACAAGGTGATTAGCCAGCGAAACAAAAGAGAGGATTTCATCCGCAAGGATCCTTGAGTGTTCTGTGAATAAGGTCAGAACAGGTTGGATCAAGGCGGGTACTGCTAGGCGGTATATACGTAGCGCGCCTGGGTCATTCGGGTATCAGTCTTCGCGCGGCAGGCTGTGTGCGACGCTCAGGCGCTCCGGGCTGAAGTAGCTGTTGGCCACGCGCTGGATGTCATCTGCCGTGACGTTGTGGATCTGCCCGGCTTCGCTGTCGATCAGCGTCCATGGCAGGTCGATGGCGGCCAGGTTGCCCAGGATCGAGGCTTGTATTTCGAGGGTGTCTTGTTCTTCCAGGCTTTCAAGGGCCTGCTGTTGGCCGTACTTCAAGGTCTCGGCATCCAGTGCATGGGTTTTGAGTGATTCCAGCAGTTGTTTGATTTCCAGCTCTACCTGTTGCACCGACAGCGAGGTGTCTACGCCCAGGGTAGCCGCCAGCAGGAAGAGGTCATCGTTGCGGCGATAGGCCGGAAGACGGCTGATCACGCTGGACAGCGTGTGCTTGTCTTCAGACAAACGCAGTGGCAGCCATGCCTGCGGGCCTCTGGTCAGCAGGGCGCTGATGACTTGCAGGGCGCGGATGTCGCCGATGGCGCCCGGGGTTGCGAGGCTTGGCGTGTTAAAGGCCATTTGCAACCGTGGCAGTGGCGTATCGAGGTGTTGCACCAGCCTGCGTTCGTCGCCCGAAAACGAATGTGCGGGCTGCTCTGCCGGGGCAAAACCTTCGAAAGGTGCGAGGTCGGCAAACAGGTGCTGGATCAGCGGCTGGACGTCATCGAGCGCTATATCGCCTGCAATGACCAGAATCGAGTTGTTGGGTGCATAGCCTTCTTCATGCCAACTCAGCACGTCGGCCACCGTGATGCGTGCAAGATCGTCGACATTGCCGAATTTGTACACGGTGCGTGCCTGGGGAAAAATCAGCTCCTCGAATGTCGAGGTAATCCAGTAATCGGAGCTGAAGTACGGTTCGCTTTCTTCGAGCTTGCAGGCGTGTTTAATGCCTTTATCGAGGCGCTCCTGGGACAGTGTTTGAGGCTCCATTCGGGCAGCGAGCAATTGCAGCACGGTGGCAAGCTCGGCACTGGGTGCTTCGAGGCTGTAGGCGCTGAGGTGGTAATCGATCCAGCCATTGGCAGTGGCGCCGATTTTTCGCTCAAGGTCTTTGTCCTTGAAGGTCGCGCCACCGGCCAGGTACGCCAGCCCGCGCTGGTTCGTGCGTTCATGGTCGGTGCCCGCCTTGTGGAACAGCGAGGCGCAGATGCTTGGTGTACGGTGGTCCTGGCGAAGGATCACCTGCAGGCCGTTATCCAGTGTGTAGGTGTGAGTGGGTTTTTCAGCAGTAATGGTCATGTTTTACATTCCGTTGTTTTTGAACACGCCAGCCGATGTGCGGAGGCACACGGGGCGAATGATCAGTGAGAACGGACAGAATGCGATGGCGCAGGGCGCGGGGTGCGGTACATAGATAGAGCAAGGGTGTGTGCAATCGTTGCCGTAATGCGCGGCAACGATTGCACAGATCAGCGGTTGTTACTGCGCTGCCGGTGCCTGAACCGCATCGCGCTGCCACAGGGCGTAGTTCACGCCCCCGGCTTTTTGCTCGCGGTGCAGACGCCAGTTGCCGGGCAATCCCAACTCGGACGGGCGCAGCTCGCTTTCGGTGTAGATCCAGGCGTCATCTGTCAGCCAGCCACGCTGCTCCAGCAGGTCGCAGGCAGGCTTGAGCAGCTCTTTGTTAAACGGTGGATCGAGGAACACCACGTCAAAGGTATCGCTCGGGGTCGCGTCCAGGTAACGCAGGGCGTCCGTTTGCTGCACCTGGCCGGTGGTGCAGCGCAAGATGCCCATGTTTTCGCGGATGTTGGAGATGGCCTCACGGTTGCTGTCCAGGGCCAGGCCCTTGGCCGCACCGCGTGACAGGGCCTCCAGAAACAGTGCGCCGCTGCCGGCGAACACGTCCAGTACCCTGGCGCCCTGAATGTACGGCGCGAGCCAGTTGAACAGCGTTTCACGAACACGGTCTGGCGTTGGGCGCAGACCTTCTACATGGGGGAAGTCGAGTTTGCGACTGCGCCATTCCCCGGCAATGATGCGCAATTGACCTGCACCTGAGTGCGATGTGTTTTTTGGCTTTGCCATTAATGCTCCGGAACCCCAAGAGGTTGCTCTGAAGGTTTGTCGGTAGGAGGTGGCAGTGGTTTTTGCGGCACGGTTGGGCCAGCGGTCACTACGACCATTTTGTCGGCGCTCAAGTGCTTGCTCATGGCGTTCTTGACTTGCTCGGTGGTCAGATTCTGGGACTGCTCGCGGAGTTTTTCCAGGTAATCCAACGGCAGGTCATAGAAGCCTATCGCGCCCAGTTGGCCGACGATGGCGGCGTTGCTGGCGGTCGACAGCGGGAAGCTGCCGGCAAACTCACGCTTGGCATCGTCGAGTTCTTTTTGTGTCGGGCCGTTTTTCAGGTAGTCAGCCAGGATGTCTTCGACCAGTTTGAGCGTGCCCTCGCTCAATTCGGCACGGGTTTGCAGATTGATCTGGAACGGGCCACGGGCCTCCATCGGGCTGAAGTTGGAGTACACGCCGTAGGTCAGGCCGCGTTTTTCACGCACTTCGGTCATCAGGCGCGTCCCGAAGCCACCGCCACCCAGAACCTTGTTGCCCAGCACCAGCGCCGGGTAGTCAGGGTCATCGCGGCCAACGCCCAGTTGGGCCAGCAGCAAGTGGGTCTGCTTGGACGGGAACTCGATGTGGTTGACGCCTGCTTTGGGCTCAACCGGCTCGGCGATCTTGGCCACGGCCGGGCCTTTTGGCAGGGCTGCTGACACTTGCGACGCCATGGCCTCGGCCTCGGCACGGGACAGGTCGCCCACAATCGCAATCACCGCGTTACCCGCGGTGTAGGTCTTGTTGTGGAAGGCCTTGATCTGGTCGAGGGTAATGGCCGAGATGCTTTGCGCAGAGCCATCTGTCGGGTGGGCGTACGGGTGGTTGCCGTACAGGCGGCTGAACAGCTCATTGCTGGCCAGTTTGCCGGGGTTTTGCTTCTGGACTTCAAAACCGGCCAGCAGCTGGTTTTTGATCCGCGCCAACGAGTCGGCCGGGAACGTCGGTTTGCCCACCACTTCAGCAAACAGATTGAGCGCCGGGGTGCGTTTGTCTTTATCGCTCAGGCTGCGCAACGAGGTGATGGCCATGTCGCGGTAGGCGCCATTACCAAACGCTGCACCGAGGCCTTCAAAGCCTTGGGCAATGGCGCTGACGTCTTTGCCGGCCACGCCTTCGTTAAGCATGGCGTTGGTCAGCACGGCGATGCCAGGCGTGTTGCCATCCTGGCTGCTGCCCGCCGCGAAGGTCAGGCTCAGGTCGAACATCGGCAGTTCCCGGGCTTCGACGAACAGCACTTTGGAGCCTTCGGCGGTTTGCCAGGTCTGGATGTTCAGCTTGCGATTGGTCGGCGCCTTGCTGTCGAGTTCTGCCAGAGACTCAAGCTTGCGCTCGGTTTTGGCTGAATCCAGGGTTGGGCCGGCAACCGACTCGCTCGGGCTGATGAAGGAATAGCCCAGTGCACCCACCAGAACCGCCGTGGTCAGGGCCAGCAGGGCGAAGCGTGGACCTTTACGCTCACTCATGGGTTTTCTCCTCGGGCAGTACGTGCGCAACGCTCAGACGGTCGCGAGTGAAATAGGTGCGTGCGGCCTGCTGAATATCGGCCGGGGTGACTTTTTGCAGGTCAGCCAGTTCGCTGTCCATCAGCTTCCACGACAGACCAACGGTTTCCAGTTGGCCAATCGAGGTGGCCTGATAGGTAATGGAGTCGCGCTCGTACACCAGGTTGGCAATCACTTGAGCGCGCACACGCTCCAGTTCTTCGGCTGACGGCGGGGTCTTTTTCAGGTCGTCCAGCAGGCGCCATACACCGGCTTCCGTCTGGGCCAGGGTGACTTTTTTCTGGCTGTTGGGCATGGCTGTAATCAGGAACAGGCTGTCGCCACGGGTGAAGGCGTTGTAGTTGGACGAGGCGCCCGACACCAACTCCTCTTTGCGCTCAAGCTGCGAGGACATGCGCGCGCTGTAGCCGCCGTCCAGCAGCGCCGCGATCAGGCGCAGCGCGTTGGCGCTGAGCGGGTCTTTGGCGGTTGCGATACTCGGCACGTTGAAAGCCATCATCAGGCTAGGCAGTTGGATCTGCACGTTGATCTTGAGCAGGCGCTCACCGGGCGTGGCCAGTTCAAGCGGCACTTTGGCAATCGGGATGTCACGTTTTGGCACCGGGCCAAAGTAGCGCTGAGCCAGGGCTTTGACTTCATCCGGGGTTACGTCGCCGACCACCACCAGGGTGGCGTTGTTGGGGGCGTACCACTCTTCGTACCAGGCGCGCAGTTCGGCAACGTTCATGCGCTCCAGGTCAACCATCCAGCCGATGGTAGGTGTGTGGTAGCCGCTGGACGGATAAGCCATGGCGCTGAAAATTTCGTACGCCTTGCTCATCGGCTGGTCGTCGGTGCGCAGGCGACGTTCTTCTTTAATCACCTCGATTTCGCGCTTGAACTCTTCGGGCGGCAGGCGAAGGCTGGCCATACGGTCGGCTTCGAGCTCAAAGGCAACGCCCAGGCGGTCGCGGGCCAACACCTGGTAATACGCGGTGTAGTCATCGCTGGTGAAGGCGTTTTCCTGGGCGCCGAGGTCGCGCAGGATCAACGAGGCTTCACCGGGGCCGACTTTATTGCTGCCTTTGAACATCATGTGCTCAAGGGCGTGGGACAGGCCGGTCTTGCCGGGCGTCTCATAGCTGGAACCGACTTTATACCAGACCTGCGAGACCACCACGGGTGCGCGGTGGTCTTCGCGCACGATGACCTTAAGGCCATTGTCCAGACGGAACTCATGGGTGGGTTGCGCATCGGCGGCAAAGGCCGATAGCGGGAGCAAAACGGTGCTGAGCAACAGGCCAGCAGCGCAGCGGGCGAGATGATTCATTCGTTTTTAAACCTGTTGGGCTGCCCGCTTGGCCTTAGCGTCTGCGGGGGAGGAGGTGCTAGGATACTGATCCGTTTTACTGGCGGCCACGCCTATCAAGCCCGCCACGATCAGACAACCTGTGATCGGGCAGTATAGGAGCCGACTTGGAAGTGTGGAGGTATCCCGGTAAATTTCCTTTTTTTGCCGTATTTCCCGTTCCATGTCCGAGATAAGACGAAGTTATAGAGGTGTTTCTTTACACCCTGAATAAGCTGTGTGCGAACGAGCTGACAAAAAAACAGTCTTTTTCACACCGAATATTATTTGCCGGGGCGCCACAGTGGCGCGTCGCTACGATGAGATAGCCGTCCTCCATGTTTGGTTCCAACGACGACAAGAAGAACCCAGCTGCGGCTGGCGAGAAGAAAGGCCTGTTCGGATGGCTGCGCAGAAAACCGCAGGAAACCGTCGTTGAACAGCCAGCGCCTGCGCCTGAAGTCACCCCCGAGCCGTTGATCGAAGCCACACCGGTGGTGGTCGAGCCCGTGCCAGAAGTGGTCGCTGCCCCTGTGGTTGAAGCGGCCAAACCTGAGCCATGGCCGCCGTTGCCGGTGCCCGAGGAGCCGGTTGCCCTGGTCGAAGACGTGGAAGCGCCGCACATCGTGCCGCCGATTCCAGAGCCAGAGCCTGTGGTTGCGGTGGTTGAAGTCGTTGAGCCGGTGCTTGAGGTGGTTGAGACCCTGCCTGAGCCTGAGCCGGTTGCTCCAGCTCCAGCTCCAGCACCTGTTGCCGCTCCGGTTGCCGTGGTGGCTGCACCTGCGCCCGTGGTCCAGCCGCCTGCACCTGCTCCTGTGGCAGAAGCCAAAGTTGGTTTCTTTGCCCGCCTCAAACAAGGTTTGTCCAAAACCAGCGCCAGCATTGGCGAAGGCATGGCCAGCCTGTTCCTCGGCAAAAAAGTCATTGATGACGACCTGCTGGACGAAATCGAAACCCGTTTGCTGACGGCCGACGTGGGCGTTGAAGCGACCTCGGTGATCATCAAAAACCTGACGCAGAAGGTCGCGCGCAAGCAACTGACCGACGCCGACGCGCTGTACAAGTCGTTGCAGGACGAGCTGGCCGCCATGCTCAAGCCGGTTGAGCAGCCACTGAAAATCGAAGCCCGCAACAAGCCGTTTGTAATTTTGGTGGTCGGCGTCAACGGTGCGGGTAAAACCACCACCATTGGCAAGCTGGCGAAAAAACTGCAACTGGAAGGCAAAAAAGTCATGCTGGCGGCCGGTGATACCTTCCGTGCCGCAGCGGTCGAGCAGTTGCAGGTCTGGGGCGAGCGTAACCACATCCCGGTGATCGCCCAGCACACGGGCGCCGACTCGGCCTCGGTGATCTTTGACGCGGTGCAAGCTGCCAAGGCGCGGGGCATCGACGTGTTGATCGCCGACACCGCCGGTCGTCTGCACACCAAAGACAACCTGATGGAAGAACTGAAAAAAGTCCGCCGGGTGATCGGCAAGCTCGACGAAGAGGCGCCGCACGAAGTGCTGCTGGTGCTCGACGCCGGCACCGGGCAAAACGCTATCAACCAGGCCAAGCAGTTTAACCAGACCGTAGCCTTGACCGGCCTGGCGCTGACCAAGCTCGACGGCACGGCCAAAGGCGGGGTGATCTTCGCCCTGGCCAAGCAGTTCAATATCCCGATCCGCTTTATCGGCGTCGGTGAAGGCATCGATGATTTGCGTACCTTTGAGTCCGAACCTTTTGTTCAGGCTCTGTTTGCGGAGCGGGAGCGTCCATGATTCGTTTCGAGCAGGTCGGTAAACGCTATCCAAATGGACACGTGGGCCTGCACGAGCTGAGCTTCCGGGTCCGGCGCGGCGAGTTTCTGTTTGTCACCGGCCACTCCGGCGCGGGCAAAAGCACGCTGCTGCGGCTGTTGCTGGCGATGGAACGCCCTACCAGCGGCAAATTGCTGCTGGCGGGCCAGGACCTGAGCCAGATCAGCAACGCGCAGATTCCTTTTTTGCGTCGCCAGATCGGCGTGGTCTTCCAGAACCACCAGTTGCTGTTTGATCGCACGGTGTTCAACAACGTCGCGCTGCCGTTGCAGATTCTGGGCTTGTCCAAGCCGGAAATCGCCAAGCGCGTCGACTCCGCGCTGGACCGCGTGTCGCTGTCGGACAAAGCCGAGCTGTACCCCGGCGACTTGTCCACCGGCCAACAACAACGCGTCGGCATTGCCCGAGCCATCGTCCATCGTCCAGCCTTGCTGCTGGCAGATGAACCTACCGGCAACCTCGACCCGCGTTTGGCGGCGGAAATTATGGGCGTATTTGAAGACATCAACCGTTTGGGCACCAGCGTACTGATCGCCAGCCACGACCTGGCGCTGATCGCGCGCATGCGCCACCGTATGCTGACCTTGCAGCGTGGCCGATTGATTGGCGACGGGGAGGCCGGGCAATGAGTGCCACTCGCAGTTCCAAGGTGTCCGAGCGTGTGGCACCCAAGGCGGCCGATCCACAGCCGCCGAAAAAGAAAAAACACGACGAAGACGACGGCCCCAGCTTTGGGATGTTGTTCCACGCCTGGGTCGAGTCGCACCGCGCCAGTCTGCTGGACAGCTTGCGCCGCTTGGGCAAGCAGCCGATTGGCAGCTTTTTTACCTGTTTGGTGATGGCCGTCGCGCTGAGCTTGCCGATGGGCTTGTCGCTGTTGCTGAACAACGTCGAGCGCCTGGGCGGTTCATGGCAGCGCGCTGCGCAAATTTCGCTGTACCTGCAAATGGATGCCAGCAACTCGCAGGGCGAACAATTAAGCAATCAGATAAAAGGTATGCCGGGGGTCGCGGACGCTGAATTCATCAGCCGCGAAAAGGCTCTGGATGAGTTCCAGCAGCAGTCTGGCTTGGGCGAAGCGCTCAAAGAGCTGCCGGACAACCCGTTGCCGGGCGTGGTGCTGGTGACCCCCAATGAGGTCGATAAAGCCACCCTTGAAGCCCTGCGCGAACGACTTTCCGAGTTGCCGAAAGTGCAACAGGCGCAACTTGATCTAGTCTGGGTCGAACGCTTGGCGGCGATCCTCAAGCTGGGTGACCGTTTTGTGTTCGGTTTGACCGTTTTGCTGGTCTCGGCGTTGCTGCTGGTGATCGGTAACACCATTCGTCTGCACATCGAGAACCGTCGGATCGAAATTGAAGTGATCAAGCTGGTCGGTGGTACAGACAGCTACGTGCGTAGGCCGTTTCTGTACATGGGCGCGCTTTACGGGTTTGGCGCCGGGATTCTTTCCTGGGGGGTGTTGGCATTCGGTTTGAACTGGCTCAACGACGCGGTTGTCGGGCTGGCGGGATTGTATGGCAGCGATTTTGCGCTGGCCGGAGTGCCGGTAGCCGATGGTCTGTCGCTATTGCTTGGCGCGGTGCTGTTAGGGTATATCGGTGCATGGATTGCAGTCGCACGTCACTTACGTGAGCTTTCGCCTAAGTAATTGCTTTATACATGTTGACCTTTTCAGCTTTTTTCGGAACTTTTTTAACAGTTTCCGGTCAACTTTCGCAGTGCTGAACTGCACGAGTTATGTGAGACGGAGGTTTATTCGTATGACCACTTCTTTGCAACCTGCGTATGCGTTGGTCCCCGGTGCGAACCTGGAGGCCTATGTCAACACGGTGAACAGCATTCCACTGCTGACACCTGAGCAGGAGCGTGAACTGGCCGAGAGTCTCTACTATGAGCAGGATTTGGGGGCGGCTCGGCAGATGGTGCTCGCCCACCTGCGTTTTGTTGTACACATTGCCCGTAGTTACTCGGGTTATGGCCTGGCTCAGGCAGACCTGATCCAGGAAGGTAACGTCGGCCTGATGAAGGCGGTCAAACGCTTTAACCCCGAAATGGGTGTGCGTCTGGTGTCGTTCGCCGTGCACTGGATCAAGGCAGAGATCCACGAGTTCATTCTGCGTAACTGGCGGATCGTGAAAGTCGCGACCACCAAGGCCCAGCGCAAACTGTTCTTCAACCTGCGCAGCCAGAAAAAACGTCTGGCCTGGCTGAACAACGAAGAAGTCCATCGCGTGGCTGAAAGCCTGGGCGTAGAGCCTCGCGAAGTGCGCGAAATGGAAAGCCGCCTGACCGGTCAGGACATGGCTTTTGATCCGGCAGCAGAAGCTGACGACGACAGTGCATTCCAGTCGCCAGCCAACTACCTGGAAGACCACCGGTACGACCCGGCGCGTCAACTGGAAGATGCTGACTGGACCGACAACTCCAACACCAACCTGCACGAAGCGCTGGAAGTGTTGGACGACCGTAGCCGTGACATTCTGTATCAGCGCTGGTTGGCTGAAGAGAAAGCCACGCTGCACGACCTGGCGCAAAAGTACAACGTGTCTGCAGAGCGTATTCGTCAGCTGGAAAAAAGCGCGATGAACAAGCTCAAACTCTCGATCGCCGCTTAACGCGACTGTCAAAAAAACGCCCCGATCTGATCGGGGCGTTTTTGTTTGTGGGCAAATACCCTGTGGTGGTTACTCTGCTCGTAGGAGCTGCCGCAGGCTGCGATCTTTTGATCTTCAACGTCAAAAGATCGCAGCCGTCGTTCCTCGGCAGCTCCTACAGTTGGTTTACTCCGCCCAGGGCTTGTCGCTGCGGGAGGTGTTCAGGGTGGTGAGGTAATTATCGCCGCCCAATTGGCGCATTTGCTGGCGAATCCAGGCAGCGCGGCTGGCCACGTAGGGGGTTGGGTGGCTAGCACTCCAGTTGCGCGGGTTGGGCAATACGGCGGCCAACTGGCTGGCCTGCTGGCGCGAGAGGTTTTTGGCGTCGACGCCAAAGTGATGCTGCGCCGCGGCCTGTGCGCCAAACACCCCTTCATCCCATTCGGCGCTATTGAGGTACACCTCAAGGATTCGCTGTTTGGGCCACAACAGCTCAATCAACCCGGTAAACCAGGCTTCGAGACCTTTGCGCAGCCAACTGCGGCCCGACCACAAAAACAGGTTTTTCGACACCTGCTGGCTCAGCGTGCTGGCGCCGCGCACGGTGCCGCCCTTTTCGTTATGCACGAACGCCGCCCTGATGGCGCTGAAGTCAAAGCCCCAGTGCTCGGCGAATTTCTGATCTTCGCCCGCAATCACCGCGACTTTCAGCTCGTTGGAGATGTCATCCCAGGGCCGCCAGCTGCGTTGCAGGTCAATGGGCTGGCCGTCGAACCACGATTCAACCTTGCGCTCGACCATCAGCGCGGTGCCCGGCGGCGGCACCCAGCGGAAAATCAGCACCAGCAACGCACTGCCCGCTGCAAACCACAGCAGGGCTTTAAGGACGCGATGTAGAAGATTACGCAGCATAGATGGCTTGGCCGAACCCGTTGAGCGGGCCATTATACAGACCCTGCGCTATTCGATGACCCTGAAGGGAGTGAACCATGTTGCGTGTTTTCCTGATGTTGGCCGCCTTCTTTGGCTTTACCGGCGTTGCCCTCGGCGCATTCGCGGCCCATGGCCTGAAAGGCCGCCTGAGTGAGCAATACCTGGCTATTTTTCATACCGGTGTGACCTATCAACTGGTCCACGCCCTGGCCTTGATCGGCGTCGCGCTGTTGGCAACGCAACTGCAAAGCCGCCTGGTGACCTGGGCCGGTATCTGTTTTGCCCTGGGCATTGTGCTGTTCTCCGGCAGTTTGTACGTGCTGACAATGACCGGCATCAGCAAGCTGGGGATGATCACCCCCATCGGTGGCCTCGGCTTTTTGGCGGGCTGGTTATGCCTGGGTCTGGCCGCCTGGCGCGTTAGTTAAGTCTGTAGGACGAATGGCTTGGGTCGCCCTGACTGATCGGGCTAGAATGCTGACCCCTAAAAATGATGGCAGCGTCGCGCATGCACATTCAGTTGAACGGTGAATCCTTTGAACTGCCGGACGGCGAGACCGTCGCTGGCTTGTTGGCCCTCCAGGAACTGACAGGCCGTCGTGTCGCCGTCGAGCTTAACCTGGACATCGTGCCGCGCAGCCTGCACGGCGAAACGGTGCTCAAAGAAGGCGATCAGGTCGAAGTGGTTCATGCCATCGGTGGCGGCTAGTCACCTGGCCCCGCTTCACACCTGTCCACAGTGCACACAATCAGAAGAGGATTCCCGATGAGCAATGTTCGCAGCGACAAGCCTTTCGTGTTGGCCGGCCGTACGTACCAGTCGCGTTTGCTGGTAGGCACCGGCAAATACCGTGACCTGGAAGAAACCCGTCTGGCCATCGAAGCCTCGGGCGCTGAAATCGTCACCGTCGCTGTGCGCCGCACCAACATCGGGCAAAACCCCGGCGAGCCGAACCTGCTCGACGTGTTGCCGCCAGATCGCTACACCATCCTGCCGAACACCGCCGGGTGCTACGACGCGGTTGAAGCCGTGCGTACCTGCCGACTGGCCCGTGAGCTGCTCGACGGCCACAACCTGGTCAAACTCGAAGTGCTGGCAGACCAGAAAACCCTGTTCCCGAACGTGATCGAAACCCTCAAGGCCGCCGAAGTGCTGGTCAAGGACGGTTTTGACGTGATGGTGTACACCAGCGATGACCCGATCATCGCCCGCGAGCTTGAAGCCATGGGCTGCATCGCGGTCATGCCGCTGGCGGGCCTGATCGGCACGGGGTTGGGCATCTGCAACCCGTACAACCTGCGGATCATTCTGGAAGAAGCAAAAATCCCGGTGCTGGTGGACGCGGGCGTAGGCACTGCCTCCGACGCCACCATCGCCATGGAAATGGGCTGCGAAGCCGTGCTGATGAACTCAGCCATCGCCAACGCCCAGCATCCAATCATCATGGCCGAAGCCATGAAGCACGCCATTGTGGCGGGCCGTCTGGCGTATCTGGCCGGGCGCATGCCGAAAAAACTCTATGCCAGCGCCTCCTCGCCGCTGGATGGTCTGATCAAGTAAGAGCCACTGATGACTGAATCACTCGACACCCCAACCCTGGAAGAAGGCGACGACCGCCAGCACCGCCGCATCAAGAGTTTTGTGATGCGTGCCGGGCGCATGACCGAAGGCCAGCAACGCGGCCTGGATCAAGGCGCGCCGCTGTACGTGCTGCCGCTGGCCGATGCGCCGGTCGATTACGACCAGGTGTTTGGTCGTTCGGCCCCGCGCACCCTGGAAATCGGCTTCGGCATGGGTCACTCCCTGCTGGAAATGGCGGCGGCTTCGCCTGAGCAAGACTTCATCGGCGTCGAGGTTCACCGCCCGGGTGTGGGCGCGCTGCTCAACGGCGTGCTGACCCAAGGCCTGACCAACCTGCGGGTATACGACTGCGACGCGATCGAAGTCCTGACCCGCTGCGTGGCTGACAACAGCCTCGACCGCCTGCTGCTGTTCTTCCCGGACCCATGGCACAAGAGCCGTCACCACAAGCGCCGCATCGTCCAGGCATCGTTTGCCGAACTGGTGCGTTCCAAGCTGAAAGTGGGTGGCGTGCTGCACATGGCGACCGACTGGGAACCGTATGCCGAATACATGCTGGAAGTCATGAACGTCGCGCCGGGTTACCGCAACCTGGCCGAAGACGGCCAGTGCGTCCCACGCCCGGCCGAACGCCCGGTGACCAAGTTCGAACGTCGTGGCGAACGTCTTGGGCATGGCGTGTGGGATTTGAAGTTCGAGAAGTTGGCGTAAGTACTTATTAAAGTGCCGGTCTCCCCCTGCTTGGAGGCCGGTTTCTAAGCCAGACGTAACGTGATTGCCCCGATTGCAATCACGCAAACGGACACGCAACGTACGACCGTGATGTGTTCTTTCAGAATCAGCCATGAGATGACGGCTGAGAACAAAATTGATGCTTCACGCAGCGCGGCCACGACGGCTACGGGGGCCTGAGTCATTGCATATAAGGCCAGCCCATAAGAAACCAGAGTGCCAAGACCTCCGACAGCACCCAAGTGCCAATTGAGCCGCAGATAGTGACGCGTCTGCGACCATTGATTGAGTGTTGCCCAGCAGCCAATAGATGCGCCAGTAATCAGAAATATCCAGAGCGTGTAAGACGCTGGTGCTGCGGATAACCGTACGCCAATACCATCGACTAATGTGTAGCCGCTAATAACCAAGGCGTTTAATAGCGCGAGTAATAAACCTTCCCGACTCTTTTGCCCCCCGCTCCAGAGCATTATTAAAATACCCGAACAGATAATACAAACACCCAGCCAAGCAGGGTTGGACAAGGTTTCGTCGAGGAAAAGGGTACCGGCGAGAGCAACAATAAGCGGTGCCGCACCGCGCATTATTGGATAAGTTTGGCTCATGTCTGCAATGCGATAGATCCTTGCGACCAGTGCAAAATAGACGATTTGCAGTGCTGCAGACAGCGCAATATAGGGCCAGCTTTCTGGGCTTGGGGAAGGAAGGACAGGCAGTAAAACAATAGCCCAAAGCGCCGCTGAAGCGGTCACCAGCACCATGGTTAATACCGTGTTTTTGCCAGCTTTAACAATGGCGTTCCATGACGCGTGTAGAACGGCGGCTACGAGGACTATTTCAAATACCGTTAGTGACATAACTAAAGCCCGTGACTGCGTAAATTACGGAAGTTTGTCTGTTTCAGTAGTGCTCTTTAACTTTGGCCATGGCGTGTGGGATTTGAAGTTCGAGAAGTTGGCGTAAAAAACGCAATCCTCTGTAGGAGGGGCCGCCCCGTCTTCGACGCCGCGCTGTCGCGCAGCAAACTGGGTCTAGAGTTGAAGAGCGCGCGCGG